>LGHA01000068.1 GCA_001508595.1 Anaerolineaceae bacterium 46_22
GTTCCAAATCTCAAGGCAGTCAAAAGGTAATTCATTTATGTTGAATTGAAAGCCGCAGGACGGGTCAAAGGGGTGGTTGATGACGATCAATGCGCCGCGCGCGTGGGCTGAATCAAACCGGGCTTTCACTTCTTCGTCCGAATGGGTGAAGAAGGGTTCAACATAAGGCTTATCAACGCCCAGAAAATTGGCATGACCCTGGTAATGCGTCCATTCAACCCCCGGGATCAGGGAGATACCGTTGATCCCTCGAAGGGATTCAGCGCTGACCATCTGGTTATGATCGGTGATGGCAAGGAAATCGAGCCCGTGCCTTTTTGCATGGGTCGCCAGTTCCTCAACTGAAAGCACGCCGTCGGATGCGATTGTATGGGTGTGGATATCTCCAATGAAAAGCTGGCGCTCTTTTGGGGTGAAAGTTAATCGATAAGTGACCGTTACACCCTCAGATGCCACTTTATAAGCCCCAATCAGAATCTTCCATTCTCCCGGCGTCAGTTCTTGAGGCTGGTATCCTGGTGTCGCTTGAATCGCATTGATAAAGATCTCAGTTTTATTAGAACCCGATACCCCGACCTGCTCGTCCTGGGGATTGAGCAGGCCAAGATCGATGGTGTTGATGGCTTTAGTTGAAATAAAAGTGCCAGAGGGTGTTTCCTCTGGGTGTTCCTGATGGGTCTGGTAGTGATAGGACAGATGAAAGGTGTCGATATTTTCAGGCATCTGGAAAGGGAGGGTGAGATATTCGCCTTCTTTTTCATAGGGGATAAAAATTTCCAGTTCTTGTGTTTGGGTCACTTGTTCTCCTATTGAATCGAGTTATGCAAAACCAGCTTTATATCCTTCATACGGGTGTTCATTTCTAGGGCACGTCAATCGTCAAAGGTTTTCATGGTTTCAATGTTTTCGTCGTGATTTTGTTTGAATTTTAAGAAAAAGGAAAACCCAAGGCTAATCACCATTAAAACCAATGGGAATATTGTCAGCAGGAACCGAGCTGCAGTACCAGGTTGGCTGCCTGGATTGTCCCCGCTCTCGAAACCAAATAAATGGAAGATCAACAGAAAAGCCAGGCTTGTGAACAGACCACTTAACCGGTTCATAAAGCCGAGTGCGTTGGAATAAATTCCTTCTCGGCGGACATTATATTTGCGGGTATCCTCATCCATGATCCTGGCACCAATCAGATCCATGGTTGTGATCACCCCTGCAAAGCCAAAGCCAACCAGTGCACTCGCTGCGATCGCCGTGACCAGGTTATGCGCAAAGTAAAGCGGGATGAAAGCAAGCGCCAGCGCGCCCAAAGCAATCCGCCAAACCAGGAGCAGACTGTATTTCCGAACCAGCCATGCCCACAGGACAACACAGGCAATGGCGATCAGCAGTACGGAAGCAAATAAGAAGGTCGATTGTGCATCCGGCTCGATTTCTTTTTCACGTGCGGTGAGTGCCATGTGGATAATGACAACACCGCCTAAAATCCCATAAAGAATAGCGGTCGTGCTGAAGCCGATGGCATTGGTGACGATGGGGGTTAACGCGATGCTGATGATCATCGCTACCAGTTGAAAAGCCTGCCGCATAGCGTTCGTCTTTGCACGGCTGGCGTCATCGGTGAATAATTCCGGAAAAAGCGCGCCATAATTGGCATTGATGACGGAGTCAAGGGTGCCTGTGAGGATGTAAAACAGCATGGCATACGCGAGCAAAGACTGCCCGGCAAGAAACTCAGGCGGACTGTAGAAGGCAATTAAGCCCAAAACAAGCAGGGGGGTGCCAATGATCAGCCAGGGGCGCCTTCTGCCCCATTTTGTGCGTGTTCGATCGGATAGAAAACCGTAAACGGGGTTATCCAGGACGTCAATAAAGGTGTAAACAAATAGAATCAGCGCAAACTGGGTTGTTTTCAATCCCAGCCGATCAACATAGAAAATGGCAGCATAGGTTTTGAGCAGGTTGATCGGAATGGAAGTGCCAAACATACCGATGGCGTAATTGAATGATTTTAATTTCTCGGATTTCATAATTAAGCCTTTCCTGTCATCAATAGATTTTTGAGTGGTTGACATTTGAGAACGTAAGAATATTTGTGAACTTAAGGATCATCAATTTGTGTGAATGTCACCTAAATTTTCTTCCTGATAAGCACAGGCTTGCATTATGATATACTAAATGATAATCGAAGAGCGAGAAAATATGCCATGAAATTGATCATTCAAATTCCCTGTTATAACGAAGCGCAGATCCTGCCCAGTACACTTTCGCAGTTACCAGAGTCCGTTGAGGGTTTTGACCAGGTTGCGGTTTTAGTCATTGACGACGGCAGCACAGATGATACTGCCAAAGTCGCCCGGGAAAATGGTGCGGACCATATTGTCCGACTTTCCCGGCACCTCGGTCTTGCGAAGGCTTATACCCATGGATTGGATGCTTGTGTACGCCTGGGGGCGGATGTGATCGTCAATACAGACGCGGACAACCAGTACCAGGCGAAGGACATCGTTAAATTGGTTAAGCCGATTCTTGAGGATCACTCAGAGATGGTGATCGGCGATCGGGGTGTGCGCACAATCGACCATTTTGAACCGCATAAACGTTTATTGCAGCGGATTGGCAGCAAGGTGGTTTCAGCGACTGCCGGTTTTGAAATTCCCGATGCTACCAGCGGGTTTCGGGCTGTCACCCGCAAGGTCGCCATGGAAACCATCGTGTTGAGCAATTATTCTTATACCCTTGAAACCTTAATCCAGGCAGGGACGAACAAAACTCGGGTTTCCTTTATTCCCATTGAAACCAATCCACCAGAACGCCCATCCCGTTTATTCCGGAATATTCGCAATTATTTACTGAACTCTTCAGTAACGATCATGCGAGCATTTACGATGTATCGTTCGCTGAGAGTCTTTACCATGATCAGCATTTTTATGCTGCTGATAGGCGCTGCCATAGGCATCCGCTTTTTGATTTATTATTTCCAGGGTCAAGGAAGCGGCATGGTTCAGTCCCTGATATTAGCCGCTGTTTTCCTGATTGTTGGATTTGTCACCTTCCTGATTGGGTTAATTGCCGATTTGGTGAGTTTTAACCGAAAGATTCTGGAAGAGGTTCTTGTTCGTCTGAGGCGGCAGGATGCTGAAAAGGCGGATGAAAGCCTTGAAGAGGATAAAATCAGCGTGGTTTAGCGAAGATATTACGGGTACCAGGGTTTTTGGAGGTTAGCGTGTTTGAACTATTGAGAAAACGGATTGAACAAGAGGGAAAGGTTCTGGGAAACGATATATTAAAGGTCGATCCCTTTATTAACCACCAGGTTGACCCTGTTTTAATGGACGCCTGCGGCAAGGAATTTGCCCGGCTCTTCAAATCTACAAAACCAACAAAAATCTTGACTGCTGAAATTTCTGGCATTGCACCTGCGCTGATGACCGCTATGTATCTTAATATTCCCGTCGTTTATGCTCGAAAACATAAACCGGTGACCATGCCCGATACGGTTTACTTAACGGTTGCGCCTTCTCATACCAAGGGACATATGGTTGAGTTGATTGTTTCCCCGGAATACCTGGCAAATGGCGAACGGGTTTTAATCATTGACGACTTTCTTGCATCCGGTGCCACGATTGCAGGTCTGGTACGCCTGGCGCAAACTGCAGGTGCAAAATTGGTGGGCATTGGCGCTTTGATTGAGAAAACTTTCGAGGGAGGGCGAGAGCTGCTAGCGGATCTTGGCGTTCCAATTATAGCGCTTGTGCCGATCGACTCCCTTGAAAATGGCAAGATTGTTTTCGCTGAAGACTAAAATCTTCTCCCTGCTTTTCAAAGCAGCCAGCTCTCGTTTTCTAAAGCCCGTGTTTGTGTTTTTGTTTAACCATACAGGTGATTTCATGAAAGATAGAAATTTATATGAAGGCTCCTATTGGAGAGCTTTTTATCATCCCAAACCCACCTATCCATGGCATATCCTGATCCTCCCAAAAAGCGGAATTCGATCACTGACAGATGCACCCAATGAGTCGGAAGCATTTTATTCGGAGCTTTTTATGATTGTTAAGGATCTGATCGAAGAATTTAATCTTGAAGCGTGCGGATACCGATTAATTACCAACGGTGGAACGAATCAAGGTGTTCCGCAGTGTCATTGGCACCTGATCAGTGAAAGTTTTGGAGAAATTAGTGATTGACACGATTGCAGTACTTGATTTTGGTTCACAATATACGCAGCTAATAGTGCGCCGCATACGCGAAGCGCAGGTTTATGCTGAACTTTTCCCATGGGATACGCCCAAAGATCGGGTGATGGCTGTAAAGCCAAAAGGCTTTGTGCTTTCAGGGGGGCCAGGCTCAGTTTATGATCCCGACGCGGCATATATCCCTGCTTATGTATTCGAAAGCGGACTGCCCATTCTGGGTATTTGCTATGGGATGCAAGCATTAACACATACCCTGGGCGGAGAAGTTGCCAGGGCTGTTAAACGAGAGTACGGCTCAGCAAATTTGACTCTTGTTACACCATCCAAATTATTGAGAGAGGGTGATGATCTCCAGGTATGGATGTCTCACGGCGACAGGATTGACAGTTTGCCGGAAGGATTCTCTGTTTTGGCAAAAACCCACAACAGCCCAATTGCAGCAATGGGTGATGAACGCCGAGCTTATTATGGACTGCAATTTCACCCGGAAGTTCGGCATACGCCTTCGGGTGATTTGCTGATCAAACGTTTTATTTTTGATGTTTGCGGGATTAAACCAGGGTGGACGCCGCAATCAATTATTGATGAGTCAGTAGGTGCTATTCAAGCTCAAGTCGGCAGCGGTAAAGTTCTATCGGCTGTGAGCGGAGGTGTCGATTCGAGCGTTGCCACTGCCCTCGTTCAAAAGGCGGTGGGCGACCAGCTTACTGCGGTTTTTGTTGAAACTGGGCTGATGCGCAAAAATGAAGGTTTTTGGGTTGAAAAGGTTTTTGGTGAAAACCTTAATTGTCATTTTATAAAATTAGATTCAAAAGATGTTTTCTTCTCAAACTTAAAGGGTGTAACAGCACCGGAAGAAAAACGACGGATTATCGGAGAAACCTTTATTCGCCTGTTTGAATCAACAACCCTTACACTGGGCGATCCCAAATTTCTTGTGCAGGGGACCATTTACCCGGATGTCATCGAATCTCGTGCGCCGGAAAGGTCTTCAGCACACCGCATCAAAACCCATCATAATGTTGGCGGTTTGCCAGAAAAAATGAATTTTGAATTGGTAGAGCCGCTGCGTTATTTATTTAAGGATGAGGTTCGGAAGGTAGGTGAAGCCCTTGGTTTGCCTAAGGCATTGGTCTGGCGGCAGCCCTTTCCGGGGCCTGGCCTGGCTGTCAGGTGTTTGGGAGAAGTAAGCTTACCAAGAATCGAAAAATTGCGTCAGGCGGATGCGATATTCACACAAGAACTTGCTGAAGCAAATTTACTAATATTCAGTGAAGATGATCAAGGTTTTGAAACTGGAACGGCACAAGCGTTTTCGGTTCTCTTACCTGTGAAGGCGGTGGGTGTGATGGGAGACCAGCGCACCTACCAGGAGGTTGTTGCGCTCAGGGCTGTGACAACCCACGATTTTATGACAGCGGATTGGGCAAGATTGCCTTATGCGCTTCTGGCGCGTGTTTCCAGTCGCATTGTGAATGAGGTGCAGGGGATCAACCGGGTGGTGTACGATATTACCAGTAAGCCGCCAGGAACGATTGAGTGGGAATGAGATTCGTCATAAGCAGTGGTTTAATATAAAATAATAAATGAGACAGACTTTGAAATGGGATTTTGAAAAACAAGTCAAAAGGAGATCAAGATGGACTTTGGCGAGATTTTAAAAAAAGCATGGAAAATAATTTGGAAGCATAAGATATTGTGGCTTTTTGGGCTGTTGGCGAGCTGCGGCATGAACAGTGCCAGGGGCGGCGGCGGTCACGGCGGCGGGTCTTCAGGTAGGGCGCTAGCACCTTCAAGTTCGAGCGGGATCTTCCCCTTTCTGAATCCATCGATGCGGTATTCGATCGAGAACTTCTTGAGAACCATCGAAAACATTGAGCCCTGGATTTGGATATTGATCGTTTTCCTGATGATATTTTTGGGAATTTCCATCGTTATCCTTTCTTTATTCCTCGGAACTTTGGGGACTGCGGGTGTGATCAAGGGTACTGCTATGGCAGATGATGCTGCTGAAGATGGCAAACCTTTATCCTTTGGCGAAATCTTCAAGGCAATTAAGCCCTATTATTGGAAGGTGCTCCTATTAAATTTGGGGCTGCGCATTTTGGGATTTGTGGCTTTTCTGATATTAGCAATACCGATTGTCCTTTTTGCAGTCTGCACCTGCTTCTTGGGGTTGTTCCTACTGATTCCGATTGGCTGGTTCATTGAAGTGATGATCATCTTCACAACGATTGCTATTATTGAGGAAGATAAGGACATATTTGAAGGAATCAGCCGGGCATGGCAGGTCATTACCCGGAAGATCGGTTACGTATTGGTGATGTTCCTTATATTAGGAATTGGACAGCTTATTGTCAGCCTGATCATTGCCCTTCCCCTGATTATTGTACCGATACCTTTGTTGATCAATTTGTTTGCGACTGGTTTCCAAAGCGCTTCCATCGGATTGTTCCTCAGCATCATTATGTTATTAGCTTTGCTGCCTTTC
>LGHA01000069.1 GCA_001508595.1 Anaerolineaceae bacterium 46_22
CAAGAGAATTTTGGGTAATAAATGAAAAAGGGTTTCTTGAATAAGGGAAGGTACTTCTTAAGTAAATTTGATTCTTCAAAGAAGTGAAAATTTTCGGGTAAAATTATCCTTAAATCCAATTGTTTTTACCGGGATAAATTCATAATTCTTAAATTCAGTAAAGGAGTGCAATATGAAGAAGAATACACAAACTTACCTCTGGCTTGCTTTTTATTTTCTGATGGTGTTCTTGCCGCTGGTGCTCTTGATGATTTTCCCACGACCTGAGGGGCGGGAGTTCTTAAGGGAAGTATCTGTTGCGTTGGGTTTTCTCGGGATGGCTTTGTTAGGATTTCAAACAATCCCTACATCGCGATTAAAGTTTTTTACGAAACTTTTCCCGATGGATACATTATATACTTTTCATCATCGCTTATCGATTTTCACATTCCTGATTGTTTTAACGCACCCCATATTATTGTTTATCAATAATCCAGCAACATTGCAATTGCTAAATCTAGTCACGGCGCCATGGCGAGCGCGTGCTGGTGTCATCGCTGTTATTGCAATGCTGGCGCTTGTTGTCACTTCAGTATGGCGAGAACTTATGAAAATCAAGTATGACATCTGGCGATGGGTTCATGATGCTTTATCTTTCTTAGCCATTGGATTGGCTTTGTACCATATGTTCAAGGTCAATTATTATATGTCATTGACACATCAGAAGGTGATATGGTTGGTTTTGACAGGCATCTGGCTTGCAATTATCCTTTACATCCGTATTGCTCGCCCAATTATCATGATCAAGAATCCCTATAAAGTTGTGCGTGTTCAAGAAGAGCGTGGGCAGAGCTGGTCGTTATATCTAAAGCCAGATGGGCATGAAGGCATGTCCTTCGAAGCGGGGCAATTCGCCTGGATAACCAATGAATCCCCGTTTATTTTCAGAGAAAATCCCTTTTCATTTTCAACAAGCTCTGAAAATGATGACAAAGTCATCGGTTTTACGATCAAGGAATTGGGCGATTTTACAGAAACAATCAAGAATTTTAAGCCCGGTGATACTGTTTATGTAGATGGTCCCTACGGTACATTCAGCATAGATGAGCATCTATGTAAGGACCTTGTTTTCATCGCTGGGGGCATAGGATCAGCGCCGGTGATGAGCATGCTGCGAACAATGGCAGACCGAGGTAGTGATCAAAAAGTAACTTTCTTCTATGGCAACCCTACCTGGGAATCGAT
The DNA here is from genome assembly GCA_001508595.1 of Anaerolineaceae bacterium 46_22. GTDB lineage: Bacteria > Chloroflexota > Anaerolineae > Anaerolineales > Anaerolineaceae > Brevifilum. Next base: position 1,225 of record LGHA01000069.1, read on the forward strand.
TATCTACCGTGAGGAACTGGAAGAGCTGGAAAAGAAACTAAATCTCGAATTAGTTCACGTTCTTGAAAGACCGCCTGAGGGTTGGGAAGGGGAGAGCGGCTTTATTAATGCAGACATTCTTAAGCGTTATTTACCGCAAAACTACAAGGATTCAACGTATTTCTTGTGTGGTCCCTTGCCGATGATTGAAGCAGTAGAAGGTGCTTTACATAAGCTCCACGTCCCGGTCTTACATATTTTCTCAGAACAATACGAGATGGCATAAGAGAGGATAAAAAATGGACATTCAACACCTGATTGAGAAGTGGTTTATCATCATCACCATCCTGTTAAGTTTCGTGTTTGCATTGTTATTTGGTGCAATCCAGGCTGGTTTGGTGTAAGTTAAGTCTTACGAAAAATGGAAAAGAGGCGTCAGTGTTTAGCGCCTCTTTTAGTTTAAGTTTGGCCAATTTTCAAATTAAGCGGTAAATTTTTTACTCCTGATATTTGGGTTTCTTAACAAAAAAAGCTGCCGGTTGTACAAGGCAGCTTTTTTATAAATGTTCTCGTAATTACTCTGGGCGGATCAATCCACTCATATCAACTGTTGTTACTTGTGACAGGTCATCAAGAGTGTCATACATCACCTGAATTAAGTATTTTGCATTATGCATGAAATTGCCGGGATCTTCTACCACCATGTGATAATTGTAGGTTGCTTTAACAAGTCTTGGTGTCCAGCTCCCATACTGATTGGGAAATGCAACCTCACCTTCGTCGGCTTCACCGTTACCATTGGTGTCAATGAACCAGTAAGGAAATTGATCGGCGTAGAGGATGGATTCACCAGCAACCTGTGTGGCATAGGATTGAATGGCCGCATACAATTTTTCATGAATTGTTCTTAATTCTCCAAAGACACCTTCAGTCACATCGCCATCGCCGTCATAATCCGGGGTTTCCTCAACCCTGATATCACGCAAGTCGCCCAAGTCGCTCACAGTCGGGTGGCATGCCGCACATTCACTGGCTGTTATTTCGAGGCTGTGGGCATCATGGCAGTCGGTGCACTGCTGGTAATCCTCAACATGTTCATAAAACCCTGCATAGCTCTTGTCCGGATATTCGTAGCCAATCTGAACTTCAGTCCCGTAGCGAACAGCAGCACCAATTTTATAATGAGTATTAATAAACCCGAGATCTTCATTGACTTCATCTTCAGGCAATCCGTTTGTCCTATTTTCCACAGTTATTGTTGACGTTCTACCCTGGTGGCATTCTGCACAATTGGCAGTCATGCCAAGGTCATGAAATTCAACACCGGATGGAAAGACCGCCGAGTCTTTTTGATTGGCTGTAGGATTATGGCAAACGGTGCATGTCACCACAGAACCTATGTTTGCAGCAGCATTGACAACGCCTGGTTCCGAGCCATCTTCTCCGAGAAAATCGAGATAGCCATACGCGCTGTGACATTTAGCACAATTCTCTGGAACTAATGGGGGTTCATCTTCGTCCCAATGGACAAAGGATTCAGATTCTGAATCTGCGTGCCCGGAATCTGTCCATTTTTCGCTGATTGCGGCCACGGATTCAGGTCGGGGTTCAGGTGGAAGGATAACTTGCCCAATTAAGATGGCAAACAATCCACCGGCTAAAAAGAATACGATTAGCAAAGGCCAAACTAATTTCTTCATACGGGTAATCTCCTTTGTTTGCTGGTGATCAATGTCATCTCTACTATTTTACCTTAATAATTTAGTGGTTTGATGCTGTTATCAAAATTCATGTTTCGGTATAATCAAGGCATTGAATTATCCCCTGTGAGGAGCTTGATGCGAATCAGGAAAATTATTGTTATCATTATTTTATTTATAGGTTTATCGGCTTGTGTTTCATCCCAACTTGAGAATCCTTCAAATCATTCCAGTGGGGATAGTCCAGCCCTTTCAGAATCACTTACTGCCGAAGAGTTGTCAACATTAACGCCAACAAGACCTGCAACACAAACCGTGCTGCCGACGTCTACCCTTACAGCCACATCCGTTCCGCCAACCTCGACTCTAACGCCGACTGCTTCCCCGACGCCAGAACCGCTTGAAGTATTTTCTTCTCCCCATTTAAGGACTGGTATAACGCCGGTTACTTATATTGAGGATGAATGCAGTTATCTTGAAAATCGATGGGGTGAAGACAAAAGCGAACCTGGCACGATTGTTGTACCCTTTATGTTCCACTCGGTTGCAAAACCGGGACGCACGATTAAAGATAATACAACGATATCCATGGAACGATTTGAGTACTTTATGGCAAAGGCAAATGAATTGGGTTTTTCAACAATTACAACAGAGGAATTAATCGGGTTTCTATATGAAAATGAGAAAATCCCCCAACGATCGATGATCCTCATAAAGGATGATCGTTCGGCTGGTGTCACAGAATTGTTTATGCCTTATCTGGAAGAATTTGATTGGACATTAACCCTTGCCTGGCCAACCACGGATTTAACGGGGGATGATCTTTGGGCACGCATGGAAAGCCTGGCAGTATCGGGTCGATTGGATGTTCAATCTCACGGGCATGATCATATTTACATCCAGGACTATACGCCTCTCGAAGAGATCAAAGAGGAGATTTACAGACCGATTGAGGTCATTCAGGAACATTTCGGAACGGCACCTGAAGCAATCATTTGGCCTGGTGGTAACTTTACTGAGGAATCAATTGCAATGGCTGAGGAAGCGGGGTTCAAGCTGGGATTTTCGGTGTATTCAAATGGGCCGATCATGTACAACTGGATTCCTCTCAGGGAAGAACAAATCATCATGAATGCACCTCTGATGGTGCTGCCCCGGTACTGGTCACCAGATGCGGATGTTGCCCTTATGCATGCGCTGTCAGTCAGCCAGGATGTCATTGATTATGCGGAAAGTATAAAGCAGGAAGAGTTAGACTATCTTTCGACCTATTGCCAGCCTGAAGGAAGCGAATGATTTTAAAAGAGAAAAAACTTATTGGTTTTATCTTATTATTGGCTTTTGTTTTGACCGGGTGTTATAAACCCGGACCTGGAGCAGAACCCTGGAAAGCACCTGGGACTGGTGGTGTGGGCGGTGGGGCAATTGAAACTGCACCAACCAGCACGCTTTATTTAGGGGAAGCTCAGTTAACTGAAAACCCATTACCGACACCCACACCTAATCCTACGATTGTGCTTCCGACGCCGCGTGTGGAAACTATTTCTTACTCCGTTCAACCAGGGGATAACCTCAAGCTTATCGCGCAGCGGTTCCAGGTCTCCTGGGAACAAATTGTTACACTGAACAACATCATCAATCCGAACCTGATTGAGGTTGGACAGGTATTATTAATTCCGCCGCCGTCCTTTGAAGCAGTTGCGCCTTCGTTTAAGATCATCCCGGATTCCGAGCTGGTGAACAGTCCATCCAATGCATACTTTAATGTTCAGGCATTTGTTAATGAACGAAATGGGTTTTTAGCTGCCTATTCTGAACCCATTGACGGCTCGCCAACGATGGGTGCAGAAATTGTTGAGCGGGTTGCCCTGGAATATTCTGTCAACCCCCGCCTTTTACTTGCTTTGCTGGAATATCAGAGCAATTGGGTGACGAAAACAAATCCAGCAGAGGAAACACGCGTATATCCTTTGCGATATTATGAAGCCTGGCGAGAAGGTTTATACAATCAGCTCGCTTGGGCAGCGAATTTATTGAATGAAGGCTATTATCTTTGGAAACTCAATGCAATCACTGCCTGGATTTTGTCAGACAGCAGTGTTATCCAGGTGTCCCCGACAATCAATCCGGGTACAGCAGGTGTATTAAATGTGCTGCGATATTTAAAAACGCAGGATAATTGGGAAGGGGCGGTCTCAGAAGAAGGGATTTATGCCACATATCTCAGCCTTTTTGGTTACCCCTTTATTTTTACTTATGAACCCATGATCCCCGACGGATTGGATCAACCAGAAATGCAGCTTCCTTTTGAAAAAGGAGATGTTTGGTCCTTCACAGGCGGTCCTCACGGCGGTTGGGATACAGGGTCTGGATGGGCAGCCATTGATTTTGCCCCACCAGGAGAGGCTTTGGGCTGTTTCCCAAGTGAAGCCTGGGTGGTTGCCTCGGCACCAGGGAAGATCGTTTATTCTGATCACGGCGCAGTCATTCAAGACCTGGACGGCGATGGTGTCTGGCAGACTGGCTGGTCAATGCTTTATATGCATATCGCAAACTCTGAGCGGGTTGAAGTTGGGGAATACCTGGATGCTGGAGATCGTATTGGGCATCCCTCCTGTGAAGGGGGGTTCTCAACTGGTACCCATCTGCACCTTGCACGGCGGTATAATGGAGAGTGGATTGCAGCAGATTCAAATACTCCCATGGTTTTAGATGGCTGGATCACTGCAGGTTATGGTGTGGAATATGATGGTTATTTAATCAGGGGTGATGAGACAGTGGAGGCATGGAATGGGCGATCGCCCCTCAACGCCATCCAGCGCTAGGAAGCGATATTTTCGGAGACGGTTAAAACGAATGAGCCTGCTCATTGGCGTGGCTTTAATCCTGTCTGTGTTAATTTGTGGCAATTTTGTTTATCCTGTGTTGGCACCAGCTTCCAGCCAGGGGATTAGCTTCAGTCAGTCAAGTACTGCCACACTTATAGCCCCCACAACCGGAAAAGAATTTGAGAGCTCCCTTTCTGCATCGGTGGATATGCTCCCAACCAGAACACCATTACCGCTGCCAACTGAAGGCCAGATTGTTCCTGCAGGTGATGACACCCATATTTTGTACTATACCATTGCAGGTGACAGCTTGCCCGTTGTGAGCCTTCGGTTTGGCGTCGATATGGCTTCGATCACATCCCCAGACAGCATTGACCCCAAAGGCCTGCTTTCACCTGATCACCTATTAATCATTCCCAATCGTTTGGAGATAACAAGTTCAAGAACAAAACTATTGCCGGATAGTGAGATCACATATTCACCTTCAACCATCGACTTTGACACGGTTGCTTTTGTTGAGGCTGCAGGTGGTTATCTATCAACGTATAGCGAATACTTAATGACAACAGGCTGGACAACTGGTGCAGAAATTATTGATCGGATTTCACTTGAGTACTCAGTAAATCCGAGATTATTATTGGCTTTTTTAGAGTTTCAATCCGGATGGGTTTACGGACAACCTCAAGATGACGTTTCGACCATTTATCCGATGGGCAATGAGGATTACAAAAAAGAGGGTTTATATCTGCAAGCTGCCTGGTTTGCCAGTACGGTTATGGATGGTTATTATGGCTGGCGTGAGGGAAGGCAGTTAGTGATCAATTTTCAAGATGGCCAGACTTTAAGATTGGCGCCGCAGCTCAATGC
>LGHA01000070.1 GCA_001508595.1 Anaerolineaceae bacterium 46_22
CATTATGCCAGTCTGAAGCGCCAATTAGCAAATCCAGAAGATGAAGGAGCCGTCCTTAAAGAAGACCAGATCCGCCTGCTGATTGGTGACACATCTGCAAAAGAACGTGAGGAAATTCTTTCAGGATTGGCGGATGGCAGCATTAAATTGGTGATTGGCACACACGCATTAATAGAAGATCCGGTAGTCTTTGAAAACCTGCAAATCGTGATCGTCGATGAGCAGCATCGTTTTGGTGTCGCCCAACGTGCAGCCTTAAGAGATAAAGGGGAGAACCCGCACTTGATCGTGATGACGGCAACGCCCATCCCAAGATCCCTTGCCCTGACCATTTACGGCGACCTCGATGTCAGTGTGATGGACGAAATGCCGCCTGGACGTCAACCGGTGGAGACACACATTGTTTATCCAACCGAAAGAGAACGTGTTTATACACTGATCCGATCACAAGTTGAGAATGGACACCAGGCTTTCATTATCTATCCTCTCGTTGAGCAGGGAGATAATGAAGAGAGCAAAGCTGCCGTAGAAGAACAAGAACGCCTTCAACAGGAAATTTTCCCAGATCTCAAAATCGGTCTGCTGCATGGACGTCTCCATCCAGATGAAAAAGAAAATGTCATGCGAAAATTCAGGGACAGGGAATACGATATCCTCGTTTCAACCTCTGTTGTTGAGGTCGGTGTTGATATCCCCAACGCAACTGTGATGGTGATCGAGGGAGCAAATCGATTTGGCTTAGCCCAATTGCACCAATTCCGAGGAAGGGTTGGAAGAAGTTCCGACAAATCTTATTGTATTCTTATTCCGGAAACAAGCGAGGCAGCTGAAAACGAGCGACTATTAGCCATGGAAAGCACCAATGATGGATTTGTGCTGGCAGAACACGATCTCAATCAACGCGGACCCGGTGAATTTCTTGGGACACGTCAATCTGGCTATACCAATTTGCGTTTGGCGAATATCACCGATATTCATTTGATTGAAAAAGCACAGCGTTATGCTCATCAAGTGCTTGAAAACGATCCCACCCTCTCTGCCAACGAACATCAATTAATGCGGGATGCCATGGAGAAATTTTGGCCAACCGCAGAAGGAGATATTAGCTAAAATGACCACTGTACTTTTTCCCGGTACTTTTGACCCGATCCACTACGGGCATATCAACATTGCTAAACGTGCAGCAAATATGTTTGATGAAGTTGTCGTTGCTGTTTACGCCAGGGAACAGGACAACATCCTTTTTTCACCTGAAGAACGGCTCTCGCTCGCTCAAGAGGCATTTAAGAATATGGGCAACATCAGTGTCACAGCCTATCAAGGGCTGACGGTTAAGTTTGCCAAAAAAATCGGTGCTCAGGCGATCGTCCGCGGTTTGCGCGTGTTTTCCGATTTTGAATATGAATTCAGGATGGCATTGGCAAATAATCGGCTTGCACCTGAGATTGATGTGATTGCGTTGATCACCAGTGAGGAACACACCTTTCTTTCATCAACAACCGTACGTGAAATTTCCGCATTAGGTGGGGATGTTTCCAGTATGGTCCCACCTCATGTGCAAAAAGCCCTGGAAAAAAGGTTCAATGTTTTAGGGGACGACCAGGACATCGTCCGTCTTACATCCTTAAGAGATTGAAGCCCTAAAATCTACAATCTATGTTAAGATTGGTATAAGGATTGCAACAAGATCAGATGTATATTTAAATCGGAGGAAGTAATGGATATTTTACATCTCGTTGATCGGCTTGAGGAATTATTTAATGACAGCCGCCCAATTTGGCTGACTCACAGCGTCATTGTTGACGAGGATCGCATGTTGGACCTTATCGATCAAATGCGGGTAGCAATCCCTGAGGAAATCAAAAAAGCCCAGCAGATCATCACGCAGCGTGATCGGATCCTGGCGCAGGCAAAAGAAGAAGCCAATCGAACAGTTTCTCTTGCCCGCGAAAAGGCTGAAAAACAACTGGAAGACGACGAGTTGATCCTTTCAGCCAAAGCAAAGGCTGAGCAAATCGTGGACCAGGCTCATAAAGATGCTGCTGTCACCCAGCGTGAAGCAGATAAGTATATCCTTGAAACATTGACCAACCTGGAAATGCACATGGACCGGCTGTTAAACCAGGTGCGTAATGGCATAAAAACCCTGCAAAGTGATACCTACCCAATTGCACCAAAGCTGGACACCCAGGATGAAGACAAGGATATGTCCTGAATTTCATAAGGCAATAAGTTCAACAACAGCCCCTTATTTCTCAGGGGCTGTTTTTTTTGAACTGCGGCGTTTTACAATTTTTTCTGTTGATTTTGATGGGTGAAGTGCAACCGGCAGAACTTCATCCATGTGTTTGACCGTAACAATCGTCATTTCCTTAAGAACACTTTTTGGAACATCTTCGAGGTCTTTTTCATTACGGATTGGAATGATCACTTTTTTCAAGCCAGCTCGGTGTGAGGCAAGGACCTTTTCCTTAATGCCCCCAACCGGCAGGACACGACCTCTTAATGTGATTTCACCTGTCATGCCAACCAAATGGAAACTGGGTCGTTCTGTAAGCGCAGATATCATCGCAGTTGTCATCGTGATACCGGCACTCGGCCCGTCCTTGGGGATGCCGCCTTCAGGAACGTGCAGGTGGACGTCCACGTTTTCAAAAATATCCGGATCGATTTCAAGCAATTCTGCCCGGGATTTTATGTAGGATAAAGCAGCCTGCGCAGATTCCTGCATGACCTCCCCGATTTGCCCGGTTATTTGAAGGTTTCCCTTCCCATCTAAAATCAAAACTTCAACCGGCATGATTTCGCCGCCATTTTCAGTCCAGGCTAAAGCCGTTGCAACGCCAACCTCATCCTCCATTTCAGCTTCAGTTTCAAAAAACTGCTGCGGTCCGAGGTACTTCCGGATAGCCTGGGGAGTAATCCGTTTTGGATAGGTTTTCTTTTCAGTCTTTAAGCGGGCAATCTTTCGCAAGACACTGCCAATTTCTCTCTCAAAATTACGTACACCAGCTTCATAGGTGTATTCCCGGATAATTTTCATCAGTGAAGCATCATGAAAACTAATTTGCTCATCCGAAAAACCATTTTCCTCCAGCTGACGCGGGATCAAGAAACGCTTTGCAATTTCCAGCTTTTCTTCTTCAATGTAACCGGAAAACTCGATGATTTCCATCCGGTCCAATAATGCGGGTGGAATTGTGCTGAGGCTGTTAGCAGTTGTAATAAATATAACTTTGGAAAGGTCATAGCTGACTTCTAAATAATGGTCAGAGAACGCATTGTTTTGTTCCGGGTCAAGTACTTCTAGAAGAGCGGATGAAGGGTCGCCCCGAAAGTCCGCACCAAGCTTATCAATCTCATCCAGCATGAACAATGGGTTGGAGGTCTCTGCTCGCCGCATTGTTTGAATAATCCGCCCGGGCATCGCCCCAATATAAGTCCGACGATGACCTCGAATTTCCGCCTCGTCCCTGACCCCACCCAACGAAAGCCGAACAAACTTTCGCCCCAGGGCATTGGCGATCGATTTTCCAAGGGATGTTTTGCCCGTCCCCGGAGGACCTACAAAACACAATATTGGCTGCCGCAGCCGTTTGGGATTCAAACTCCGGATGGCAATATATTCAATAATGCGATCTTTGGCTTTTTTCAAGCCGTAGTGTTCCTGTTCGAGCACCTCATTGGCATGCAGCACATCCAGGTTATCCTGGCTTGCCTCTTCCCATGGCAGATCCAAAAGCCAATCAAGGTAGGTGCGAATGATGCCGACTTCCGGTGCCATTGGCGGCATTTGTTCCAACCGCGACAATTCTCGGAATGCCTGTGACTTGACTTCTTCCGGGAATTTCTTTTCATCAATTCTTTCACTGAGTTCGACGATTTCCTGGTTCCAGATATCGCCTTCACCAAGCTCAGTCTGGATGGCTTTCATCTGTTCACGCAGGTAAAACTCACGATGAGATCGATCTACTTCCGTCTGGACTTGCGCCTGGATTTCACCTTCCAATTCCAATACGTCCAATTCTTCAGCAAGGATCTGATTCAACTTCTTCAGCCGATCTCCTGGATGAGTCAGGATCATCAAATCTTTCCGGGTGTCATTAGGGAGAGAAAGTGAGGATGCAATCATGTCCGCCAGCCAACCAGGATCATTAATGTTCATTGAAAAGAGATGCGCCTCTACCGGTAAACTGTCATTCAATTCAACACAGCTCTCGAACAGGCTCCTTGTTGTTCGCATGAGTGCAGTCAGGCGTTTTGTACTTCGAAATTCATCAGGGACATTACGGGCTTCAACGATAATGTAAGGTTCTGTTTGCAAGATGTTGATAATTTCAACCCTGCGTCTGCCCTGGACAAGGGCTGAATGGCTGCCCTCCTGCATCGATAAGATCCGACCGACAGCCAATTCGATGCCAACCGGCAGAAAATCACTCGGGTAATCACCTTCAACACCCTGGTCCGATAAAAATAAAGCGACAAGGGTTTTGTTCTGTCCTTGAGCAGCTTCGATTGCTTTTTGGCTGTTATCGTCACTTATGAAAATCGGCGAGATCATGCGCGGAAAAACAACCACATCTTTCAAAATAAAAGCGGGGCTGATAAAAACGCCGCTGTCATCGCTTTCGCGGTTCACAATCCGATAGAGTTCATCTGTCCTTTGGTGAATATTCCCAAAAAGATCTTCCTCACCATCAGATGGCGGGAACCATTGTTCATCACTCATCGTTACTCCAGTCGATATTTTACACAAATATTAAGTAAGCCCCTCAAAATTTTTCTTTGGGGAATGATCTTGGTGTTGTTTGGAAAAGATATCACGGATAGCCGCCACAACAAATACACTTCCTGTCACCAGCACAACAGCTTCCTGGCCAGCCTCCTGCAAGGCTAAATCAAATGCATCCTCAATGGGGGTTACTGCCAGGGCTGACCTGCCAAAACGGTGGGCTAATTCAACAAGCTCACCAGCATCAATCGCCCGAGGATGGATCGATTGGGTTGTTATCACGCGCCGAACTCTGGGCAGCAGTTCCTGGTACATGCCTTCGATATCCTTGTCTTCAGAGGCACCAAATACCATGATCACAGGCAATCCGGGGAAATAATCATCCAAAGCCTGGCGCAGCCTGAGGGCTGAATAGCGGTTGTGCGCTGAATCGATAAGGATCGTAGGATGATTTTGTAAAACCTCCATCCTGCCTGGCCACTTTACACTAGAAAATCCCTTTTGATAGGCCTCCTGTGAGAGCATTAAGCCAAGCTTTTCTGCTGTTTTTAAGGCAGCATAAGCAGTCGCCGCATTTTCAACCTGATGAAAGCCCAAAAGGGGAATGCGCAAACGTAAGGGGCTCCAAATATCTCTGCCCCCTGATTCAATGAACTCGTCTACCATGGGTTGTTCATCGGGCGTCCACACCAGGAAATGCTGGCTGTCCAGACTGTGTGAATCAGCGGCATAAAGGTAATCCCGCCCAACCTGGATCAAAGGAGATGTTCGTTCTTGGGCTATTTGTTCTAGTTTGAGCCGTGCTTCCTCTTTTTGAGGCGCGACAACTACCGGAACACCTTCTTTGATAATGCCGCCCTTTTCTCCTGCAATTTCACTGAGGGTATCACCCAATATTTTGACATGGTCATAAGAAATGGAAGTGATCACCGAAACCATTGGATTAACAATATTCGTCGCATCAAGCCTGCCGCCTAAACCGACCTCAAAAACGCTGTAATTCACCTTCTGCTGAGAAAAATACAGGAATGCCATGGCTGTCATTAATTCAAATGTGGTAATTTCTGGCACTTTCTCTGTGATCGGTTTCAATTGGTCAATAATTTCCACAACATCCGCTTTTGAGATTTCCTGATCGTTGATTTTGATCCGCTCTGTAAAGCGAACCATGTGCGGCGAAGTATAAAGACCGACACGATAGCCTTCAGCCATCAGCACACTGGCACACATGGATGAAACCGAGCCTTTGCCCTTTGTCCCAGCCACGTGAAGGATGTCGTAATCTTTTTGGGGGTCTCCCAACAAAGTCATGAAATGACGCATTCGCTCAAGGTTGAATTTTTCTGCTGCATTTCTGAAGTTACGCTTCAAGCTGTAGTCGATAAAACTGTACAAATAATCTAGCGCATCTTCATATTTCTGATCAATTTCCTTCATTAATACAATCCATTCATTGTTGAACAATATATCCGATAAAGCATACCTCAAATTTTTTATTCTTGCGGTGGGCTATTATTACTAAAACAGAATTGACGGCAATAATTATATCCCTTCTTGCCCCAAGCAAACGCATTACAAAGCTTAAACACGGGTAATCGCAGGCATGCATAAAAATCTGATAATAACCTACCCCCTGCCCCCTCCCTAAAGGGAAGGGGTTCTTAAAGTCCCTTCCCTGAAGGGAAGGGATTTAGGGTTAGGTTATATTTCTTGATACCTGAGTTGCTCAAATTAGTGCCCCAAAGAAATGCAGTATGTGATGTCTTAATTAATTTATCAACTTCTAATTTAGAAAAGCCTTAAATTCTGTTATT
>LGHA01000071.1 GCA_001508595.1 Anaerolineaceae bacterium 46_22
CTGGTTGGCGAAGATGCGCTTAAACCGATTGTACTCAATCCGGAAGCTGAAGATCAAACTTTGGATGATCTCCAGGAGGTTTAAGTAAAAGCCTCTTTGGGAATTTCGATGACAATCTTGCGTATTAAAAACGCCTGGAAAAAATACCAGGGAAAAAGTTCTTCCCCTGGTATTTCTCACATTCTGGTTATGCTGATTGTTTTGCTTACTTTAATAAAAACGACACAACCAGGAAACGCTCAATGGGATGAATCCCTGCTTGTTCAGTCACCTGACACCAGCCTTTTTCCGATAATCACTGTTCCTTTTAAGTTCCCAATATCACAAAGTGAATTGAATGCCGATCTTCAGCCCAGTCAGCTTATGGTTTATGAAGATGGTAATCCATTCGCGCCAGAATCCCTGGAGAAAGTACGAAGCGGCATCCATTTTACATTGGTACTCAATCCCGCAAGGCAATTGGATATACGTGATACGAATGGTGTTTCCCCTTATGAAAAACTGCGGGATGTTCTTTTAGATTGGTCACAAACACGCACCTCTTTCAGTGCTGACCGATGGTCCCTGGTGAGTGATGCTGGTGTTGAGATCAATAGTTCAAGTGATCGTGCCCTTTGGGTCAATGCGCTGAAGGCATATCAACCGAATTTTCGCATGCTTGAACCAGATTTATCCAGCCTTGAAACCGCGATTGCCCTGGCAAGTGAAAGGGTGGTCCCTTTTGGTGTTGATAAATCGATCATCTATATCACACCTGCACCCTCACCGTCTCAGATAGAAGCCATAGAAGCCTTATCAATGGATGCACAGTCTGCCGGCATCCAGGTTAACGTCTGGCTGGTCGATGATTCATATTTTCTGACCAATGCCCAGGGCAGCGTATTGATAAATTTAGCGGGAAAGACAGGCGGCAATCTCTTTAATTTCACGGGAACAGAAGCTATTCCAGACCCCGAAACCTATCTTGCGAATCTGGGCTTCTACTACAAAATAGCATACCAATCGGAAATTAGGGAAACAGGCACATACCCATTGCGTGTTGTGCTGACAATGCCCGAGGGTGAAATAAGTGGTGGGAGTGCGCCTTTTTATATTGAAGTTACCCCGCCAAACCCGATCTTGCTCTCTCCCCCCGCAGTCATTACACGGACTCAATCAAAGGGTGAAGGGAGTGAGCTCTCTCCGACCAACCAATCTATTGAGATCATGGTGGAATTCCCGGATTGTCGCCCACGGCCAATTGTTGCCAGCCGGCTTTATGTGGATGGTGAGGTCGTTGACGAACGAAATTTGACGCCCTTTGATGTGCTTAACTGGACCCTGAGCTCATTGACCGAGACTGGTGAACACAGCATCCAGGTTGAAGTGGAGGACTCACTGGGTTTTTCAGCCATGACAATGCTGACGCCCGTACAGCTTGAAGTGATCTTGCCTGAACCAGAGACGAATCTCACGTCGAAACAAATCACATTTTTAGTTTTGGGACTTGTTGTATTCCTTTTACTTGCGATATTTCTTCCACGGATTATCAGAAAGTACTGGAAGGAAAACCAGGTGAAAGGCTTTCTACCTGCAAAGTTTAGAAAGGAAAGCAGCCCAACGGCAGATTTATTAAAGAGCGTCAAAGAAAGCGATCAAGTTGTTGCGACCTTAATTCCCTTGAAGAACTTTTCTGGTGATTTAGATGGGATACTTGACCTTTCTCGGTCGCGTGTTTATGTTGGGAAAGATACAAAAAAAGCTGATTTATTGATTGATGATAAAAGAATCGATGATGCACACGCTTTGCTGCATCATGATGGGTCGAACTTCTGGCTCAACGATTTGGATTCAAGATTCGGCACATGGGTAAATTATGAGCGAATTAGTCGTCAGCCGGTTAGAATTCAAGCGGGAGACATCCTTCACTTTGGGAATTGTGGATTTCGATTTACAATTATTAATGCTGACAAACCTCAAGTGACCGTCTCGAAATACGAGCCAGCCTTATGATTGAATCAAAAAAACCTCATTTAGATATCAGCGCAGCAAGTCACCCCGGTATGACTGGCAAGCAAAATGAAGATCGTTACCAGGTGACAGGTTCCTGGGTCAGTCCTAAAAAAAAGGTGCCTTCAACGCTGGCTGTGTTATGCGATGGCATTGGCGGTCATCGAGCAGGTGAAATTGCGGCGCAGATGGGCGTTTCTATTATTTCTGAAACGATACTTGAAAGCGACCCAAATAACCCCCTTGATGTGATGGGGCAGGCAATACGGCGTGCAAGTGCTGCCATATACCAGGCATCACAATCTGACCAGGGACGTGCGGGGATGGGGGCGACCTGTGCGATTGCTTGGGTGATTGGTAACAGGTTGTTTACGGCGAACCTGGGGGATTCAAGAATTTACCTTCTGCGCAAAGGGCACATTGTTCAGCTAACCACGGACCATACCTGGGTGCAGGAAGCCTATGATGCTGGACTTATCCAGGAATCAGAACGTGAAAATCATCCAAATGCACACGTTATCCGTCGTTATTTAGGAACCAAGAGCGAACCAGAACCTGATTTCCGATTGTGGTATTTTGAGGGTGAGAGCGATGAGGAAGCGCAGAATAACCAGGGCATGCGCTTGATCGCCGGTGACACGCTAATCCTTTGCAGTGATGGTTTGACGGATCTTGTGGAAGATCCTGAGATCCAATCGGTGATTAAAGAAAAACCTTTTGATACCGCGGTAGATAATTTGATCCAAATGGCAAATGCGCGTGGGGGTTACGATAACACCACGGTGATATTAATGCGCATTCCTTCCAGGGGTCTTTTTAAAAAACCTCGCAAGCGAAAATTTGTGTTGGGATGCCTGCTAACGCTGGCTTTGATCAGTGCAATTCTGACGGCTGTTTTTTTGGGATGGCGCTGGTGGCAGGGGAAATTAGATTCTGGGGGAATCCAATCTGGGACACAGACGATCGTTTCTCCAACAGGTCTTGATGATTTGGTTAACACGAAAACGCCCATCCCTATGGCATCACCGACATTGACGGTTGAAATGCCAACAGCTATTGCGACACCGCGGCCATCCATCACCCCCTGGCCGACCAATACCCCCTAATAAGTACAATTTACTAAAAGTATTTATCATCAATATCAATTATTCGTTTATTTTTGTTGCATGTTTTGCTCTGGGTGCTATAATTAAGTTCCGCCTTGTGATGGTGGCTATTTAATGTTAGAATGTCAAATCCGGAGGGATGGCCGAGTGGACTAAGGCGCCTGTCTTGAAAACAGGTGTGGGTTCACGCCCACCGTGGGTTCGAATCCCTCTCCCTCCGCCTTAATAGTGGGGTATTATTTATGTCTGGGGAGGTGCCAGAGTGGTTGAATGGGGCCGCCTGCTAAGTGGTTGTTGGGTGTTTAGCTCAACCGAGGGTTCGAATCCCTCCCTCCCCGCTGAATAAAAAACTCGTGCTCATCTTGCACGAGTTTTTTGTTTGATGAGCTGATCTATTTTGAAGTGTAAATATAAATTTACACTATTAATGACGAAGCCCTTCGGAAATATCCGGTACAGCGTCCGAATAGCTAACCGGTGAAATCAAAGTGCAGGGGGATAAAATGGGTTCCTCTTCGGCAATCTGTAAAATGTCAATATGAAAGCTTTCATCTTCGGTGATCCATCGGCACTCGGGAATTTCATAAACAAAGGCAAGGCTGAGGACAAAACATTCATATCGAGGCGGTAAATCATCTTCAGTTGTGTTTTGGAAGATATTGCTCCTTATGCCTGTAAGCTCACCCGACTGAATTACTGTGTGAGATTTCCATTCTGACGGCTGATTGTACAGGTCTGAAGGAAAATATCGATCGTAATAAATCAGTCTTATGGGTTGGTTACCTTTATTGGTAAATGTGTGTGTATAAGCGCATGATATATTGCCATTACCATCATCATCTTCGATAAACTTGGTCAGCTCGGTGGTTACATCCTGAATTGCGCTACATTGATAAATGGTCCACTGTTCAGCAATATCTGTGCTTATTTGATTGTCAGTATTTTCTGTTGGCAATGATTGTAGGGTAGCAACAGTATCGACTTCATTATCTGGAGGATTTATCAATGGGCGGATATAACAAGACATTGTCGCAAAAAAAACGATAACTAATAATGAGAAAGTCATTCCCCATTTCTTCTTACGGTCCATCAGTCACCTCGCAATCAAATAATTGATGCAATGCTATTTTACAAAATATTCAAAAAGCTTGTCAATAGATTTTTGTAAGCTCATTTTGGATATATCTACTTATTAACACAAATAAATCATTCTGCCCAAAAGGTTGATATTTTGATTAAAAAATACTAGACTTATGGGGTGTTGGGTTATCGAAATCAAGGTTCGTTCAATAATATTGATATGGCGGTTCAGTTGGGGTTAATCGCTGCTTATTCATTCCTTTCATACAATAGAAAGAGCCTATGGGCATGAAGTCTACGACGAGTGCAAAATCAAACGGTGGGCAGGATCCTTCTTCAATAGCTCGTTTGATCCAAATTGGCAGAAATAAATCCTTCATCACTACAAGTGATATCCTCCAAATCTTTCCAGAAGCAGAAGAGGACGTCAAAAAACTGGAGATGGTGTTCAGCGCTTTAATCAGCGCATGCATCCCTTACGTTGAGGATGCCGAACTCCTTGACCAACCTTCTGATGAGGCGCTTAAAAAGGAGGAGGAAAAAGCCAGGGAGGAAAAGGCGTATAAGGCGCAGGGCACCTCAACGGATGACCTTTCGAACATTGAAACCAATGACACCATTGGCATGTACTTCAAAGAGGTCAGCCGTGTACCTTTGCTGACGGCGGAAGAGGAAGTTGCTCTTGCTCAGCGAATCGAAAGTGGGCGTTTAGCCCGGGCAGAGCTGGCGCGCGGCTATGTTTCCGATCGTAGGCGGGTCGAACTGCGGCGCCTTGTTGAAGATGGATGGAAAGCTCGTGAACATCTGATCACAGCCAATTCTCGGCTGGTGATCAGCATTGCCAAGAAATACATGAACCGGGGGGTTCCTTTCCTTGATTTAATCCAGGAAGGCAATATTGGCTTGATGCGGGCAACAAAAAAGTTTGAGTACCGTCGCGGTCACAAATTCAGCACATACGCCACCTGGTGGATACGCCAGGCAATCTCACGGGCAGTGGCAGACCAGGGACGGACAATACGTGTCCCGGTCCATATGGGGGATCAGATCAATAAATTATTACGCGTTCAGCATGAACTGACTCAGCAATTTGATCGCAAACCGAAGATTGAGGAGCTTGCCGAGGCATTAGAGGTTACACCTGAAAAGGTGGAACATATGATGGAAGTCGCCAGGCGTCCTTTATCCCTTGAATTACCAACAGATGACGAGGGGGATTCAAGCCTGGGCGATTTTATTGAGGATCAAGAAATCCCATTGCCGGATGACACAGCAACCAGTCATTTGCTTAAGGAAAGCTTGCTTTTGGTGCTTGATTCACTGCCTTCAAGAGAAGTTCGAATCTTGCAGCTGCGGTTTGGTTTATTGGACGGTCAGGCTTATACACTTGAAGAAGTGGGACGCAAGATGGGCGTAACACGAGAACGGGTCCGTCAAATCCAGGCACAGGCTTTGTCACGATTGCGACATCCCTCGATCAAGCGTCGATTGCGAGATTATTTATCGAAGTAAGGACTTGAAGTCAAATATTTCGTGTCCTTGCCCTTGTTCAGTTCCATTTTTCTGACAAGTTTCCCTTGCAAATTTTGAGAAATAATAATATGCTTAACTTAAATCGGTGACAGAGGTCCGAAGATTAGTCTTAGAACAGGTTGCAGTAATGGTCTCACAATCAATGATTGATAAAGAAATAAATGAGGGGAATGAGACATCTCCGATTGCCAATTTGTTTAAATTAGGTCGAGAGAAATCCTTTGTTTCTTACGAAGACATTCTACGCCATGTGCCATTCCCGGAACAGGACCTTGAATACGTGGATCGAATCTTTGCCTGCCTGATCTGTGCGGGTATTTCTTATGGGGAAGATGAGGCTCATCAGGAGGATATCGATGGGCTGTATGATAAAGCAGAATTGAACGGAACGCCCTGAGTATTTAATTAATCCTGATATTTGAAATTCTATTTTCCAATTAACGACCACTTTTATTAGTAGTATTCCTTTGTTATTTAATGAACCGAGAGGAGGAAATAATAAAGCCCATGTCAGTAAAAGCCTATGTCGTTTTAAATCCCGTTGCAGGTCAAAGTGATCCAGATGAGATTCGTGCCGTATTCCATCGCGCCCATGATAAAGGATTGTGGGATTTTGATTTGTATGAAACGACCGGGGAAGAAGACCTTAAAGCTGTTGTCACAAGTGCACTGAATGAAGATTATGAT
>LGHA01000072.1 GCA_001508595.1 Anaerolineaceae bacterium 46_22
GCTTGTTTATTGAGGTAACGTTCATACCCCATTTGCTCAATCTGGTCTAATTGCTCTTCAATCCAATCAATATGCCCTTCTTCATCGGTCAAAATCGATTCGGTTAAAATCTTTGTCCCATTGTCACCAAGTTTTGAAGTCAGTGCGATGGCGTCATTGTACATTGTAATGGCATCTTTCTCAGCTTCGTGATCATTCTGAAGCTGTTTTAATACGTCATCCCCAATGGAGATTTCGTTCAGTTCCGAGACAATTGGACGTCCTTCGAGAAATAATATACGTTCGATCAGTTTTTCAGCATGTTTCATTTCCTGAATAGCGCGCGCCTCTAAGGATTCATGCAGTTTTTCATATCCCCAATTTGCGCACATTTCTGCATGGACGAAATACTGATTGATTGCTGTTAACTCATCGGCTAACAACGCATTTAATTTATCGATGACTTCTTGCTGCCCTTTCATATTTTATCCTCCTGAGTTTGATAATTTTTGATGAACAAAGAACCTCTTTCTGTTCTATTATACTTGATTACCAAACCAATATCAAAAAATATCAGGCATGTCTTTTTCTTCATTTAAGGAACACTTTCGAAATTTAAGGCTTCCTGCAAAATCCCCTGGATAGCTTCTATATGGGGTAAGAGAACAGCCCCACCGTCAGGTGTCGTCCAGCTTGTGACAACTTCAGGTCCAATAGTGAAACGGCGAATATCCTGATCGCTGTTGAAATTTAAACCTGCTTGAGACAGGACGAATATTTGATCAGGGTTGATGTTGCTTTCAACTTCAGTGTCATAAATTCTTGTCAGATCCGGAATTTTCAGCAAACCAGCTGGTGAAACTACTTTGTCAATGACAGCCTTGACAACTTCCTGGGTTCGACGCATACGGTCAAAATCGCTTGAATTGTAGCGTGCACGAACATACCAAAGTGCCCATTGGCTGTCCAAAGTGACCATTCCTGGACCAACTTCACACCATTTGTCAGGGTCAAGTTCTTTTTCACAGGCGTCTGCCGTGTAGGAATCCGTTTCAAAGCTAATGCCGCCCAATACGTCGATAACATCTATGAATCCCTCCATGTCAATCATTGCATATTGGGTCGGATAAACGCCAAAGTTGTACTGCAAGGTATCCGCCAAAAGTTGAAACCCGCCAGTTTGCATAACCACATTTATGCGCTGTTCACCGTACCCAGGGATCGTCACCCACAAATCTCTTGGAAATGAAACAAAGCTCATTCTTCCTGAGCTCTTATCCAATGCAATCAATAAAAGGACATCGGTACGGAAGCCGGATTGAGGACGATAATCGGATCCCAACACCATGTACAAGCTTACCGATGGGTCCGTTTCAAAGTCGATAACACCTTCATTTGGTGTGGGTTCAGGACCAACGATTACCGAATCTTCGTCTTTACTGTCGATTAATTGGAAGAATGGAAGTTGAGACCGGAAAACGGTACTTCCAAGGTAAATCAATCCAATTGTCATTATAAAAATCACAAATAAAAAGCTTATCAGGATTAATTGTTTTCTCGCTCTATTTTTTGTTGTTTTCATACTTAAATCCTCCAAAACGTCTTATCTCCAATCGTTTTTGTTAGCTGTAGTTATACCCCACCGCAATTAAATGACTAGTGCCCTTCTTATTATGCCAAATAAATCATGCCTATTGGTTAAGATATCAATTCGTGGAATTTTTATAAAACTATACGATTTGTTATGAATTAATGAATCGAGCGGATCAAACCAGTTTATCAATAATGATCACAACCAGATCATTGACATTAGTTCCGGTAGCCCCAGTCTTTATTAATGCCCCAGTTTGCTCTAAATAATGATAGGCATCATTGTTTTCTATAAATTTTTGAACATCCAATGCTTGTTCAAGAACGTCATCATTATAAAGAAGGCCGTCGACTGCCCCACCTGCCGCATCTGTCGGTCCATCGTCACCGTCAGTGGCAAAAGAAATAAACAGGATGCCCTCTTTTCCTGCCAGCCTCTGCACCATGTGCAATGCGAGATCCTGATTCCTGCCGCCCAATCCACTTCCAGTCACTTTAACAGTGGTTTCACCACCGAAAATTAAGCAAGCTGGCTTCTGGATGGGCACATTATGAATAATTTCCGTTTCAATGATGCCGCCTAAGAATTCAGCGACATTTTTTGTCATTCCTGTCAGATGCGTAGATATGATCTGGCTGTTATAACCGAGGGCTAAAGCTTTTTTGTGGGCGGCTTTTGCTGAGGTGAAGTTAGATCCTATCAAAACATGATTTGCATCAATAAAATTGCCAGGGCTAGCTGGTGATAAATTTCCATTCTCTCCGGCAATTTCCTTTTTCAAGTGAAGCAAAATGGAATTGGGTAATTCTGGCTCCAGATTATATTTCTCAATAATATTTAACGCATCTTTGGTTTTTGTCGAATCCGGAACTGTTGGACCAGATGCAATCATATCCAAAGGATCACCGATGACATCGGATAAAATCAGTGTATGTACTTGGGCTGGGTTCAATATTTTCGCCAAACCGCCGCCTTTTACCACGTCCAATCGCTTTCGCACCGAATTAATCTCGTTGATGTCCGCCCCGCATCTCAGTAATAATGCTGTCATACGCTGAATGTCGCCTAAGCTTATGCCTGGTGCAGGTAATGTGAACAGCGCTGATCCCCCACCCGAAATTAGAACAATCACCAAATCCTTCGACGTCAGTGTCGGTATTTTTTCAAGTATTGTCCTGGTTGCTTTTATTGATCCTGTTGATGGTACAGGATGGTCACCTATATGAATACTTAACAAACCACCATAGCCACTTTCTGATAAAAACCTTTGATCCTTGGTGACAATTGTCGCAAATTCAATTTTATTTTCTAATACATCTATGACAGCTCTTGCCATCGGCGGAGAAGCTTTGCCCATACCAATCACAAAAATCCGATCATATTCACTTTCTGAAATTTCACGACTTCCTATTCTGATAATCCCACCATCATTAGAAATGTTATTGACGACGCATTGATAAGGGTCAGCAGCCTGTATTGCCGATGCAATGATCTCACATGCATCCTGTCCAATTTTTTTATTTCTTTCTATGACCTCATTCTTGATTAAATCAGGCGTAAATTGATCTTTATTATTTGTCATACGATAATCCTCAACAATTCATCTGCAATTTGTCACTATCATCCATATTAATACAAATTATAAGGTACAATAGCCGATGGCGTGAAAGTAATTATTGATACACTAAATTTAATTGAGAATATTTAAATCACTAGGAGGAACTTGTGGACGAAGTATTAACTGGTCTTCTCAGGCCGAAAGGTATTGCAATCATTGGTGCCTCAACAACACCAGGGAAAATTGGACATTCTGTTGTAAAAAATCTCATTGAAAGCGGATACAAAGATGGAATCTACCCTGTCAATCCTTCTGCAGATGAGATTTTAGGTTTAAAAACATACAAATCAGTTCTGGATATACCTGATGCTGTTGATTCCGCAGTTATCACAATCCCTGCAAAATTTGTACTGGATGCTGCTAAAGAATGCGGTGAAAAAGGTGTTAAGGGTTTAATCGTCATTACCTCTGGATTCAGCGAAGTCGGTGATGTTGAACTAGAAAATCAGCTTGTTGAACTTGCACATAATTATGGAATGCGGGTTTTAGGCCCGAATGTTGTTGGTACGCTTTCTAACTCGGACGACATGAATGCTTCATTTGCACCATTCCTGCCGCTCGAAGGGTCAGCCTCCCTTGTCTCCCAAAGTGGTGCATTGTTAATCGCTATCGATGCGATTACATATACACGTCGGATTGGCTTCGATAAATTAGTTTCTATCGGCAACATGTCAGATGTCAATTTTGGTGATATGGTTGCATGGCTGAACGAAGACGAAAACACCAAATGCATATCACTATACATTGAAGGCTTAAAAGACGGCAGCCGATTTATTCACGAATGTTCTAAAGCTTCAAAACCCATTGTTGTCCTCAAAGCCGGCGTTTCAGAGCACGGTGCCGCCGCTGCTGCATCCCATACAGGTTCGTTGGCTGGCGCACAAAAAATATACGGCGCTGCTTTCCAGCAAGCGGGGGTCATTGAATCAACCGATCTTTCAGACCTCTTCGACAGCACTCTGGCGCTTTCTTTAGAACCGCCAATGCGCGGGGATAATCTTCTCGTTTTGACAAACGGCGGCGGTGTTGGCGTGCTTGCCACAGATGCAGCGGAAAAAGCTGGCCTTCCGATGAAATTCGCCCCTGAGTCCGTTCAGACAGAGCTCAAAAAGCACATGCCTTCCTTTGGCTCTGCCAAAAATCCTGTTGACATGACAGGTATGGCTGGCAATGATTGGTATTATGATACAACCAAATTTTCCTTCGCCCATGATTGGGTAGACGGGCTTGTGGTGCTTTACTGTGAAACCGCAATGACCAACCCCATGGAAATCGCAAAATCAATTTACAACGCCGTCGCAGAAACGGGTATTACTGACAAGCCCATCACGGTTTCATTCGTTGGTGGTGAACGCTGCGACGAAGCCATGCAGTGGCTTGTCGAAAAAGGGATCCCTGCTTATAATGCACCAGATCTCGCAGTTAAAGCCATGGGAAAATTACGCCATTATGCCTGCCTTCAGGACTTAAAGTCCGAACCTGCCGAAGAGAACCACAATGCCGACAAAGAAACAGCTCGCAAAATTATTGCGGATGTTCGTGCCAATGGTCGGGAAGCACTAACCGAGATTGAATCAAAGAAAATATTCAAGGCTTATGGCTTACCAACAGTTCAAACTGAACTGGCAACCAGCGAAGAAGAAGCCGTCAGGATGGCTGAAGAAATCGGTTATCCTGTGGTACTAAAAATTGTCTCACCAGATATCCTCCACAAATCAGATGCGGGAGGCGTTAAAGTAAATATCAAGGATGAAGCTGGTGTCAGGGAAACCTATAACACGATCCTCGAAAATGCTAAAAAATACAAAGCCGATGCTGACATTCACGGCATTGTGATCCAGGAAATGGCTCCCTGGGCGACGGAAACCATAGTTGGTTCCGTCAATGACCCAACATTTGGCGCCACACTGATGTTTGGGCTTGGCGGTATTTTTGTTGAAGTATTGAAGGATGTCACCTTCCGCGTTGCACCGATTTCCATAAAAGAAGCTGAAAACATGCTTGGTGAAATAAAAAGTGCACCGATTTTAGATGGCGTACGTGGAGAGGCGCCGCGTGATAAAGCTGCTTTAGCCAGAGTCCTGACAAATTATGCCTTCATGATCACAGATCTTGCAGATGAAATTTCAGAGTCAGATGCAAACCCGGTTTTGGTCTATGAGCAGGGGCAGGGCGTTAAGGTTGTTGATGCCCGAATCATTTTGAAAAAGAAGTAAATAGTTCGTCAATCACAAGAAGCCACTGCATATTCAAACAGCAGTGGCTTTTCTTTTTAATAAAATTTATTGAATATACTCATTTTTAAAACCAATCATTAACTGTGACTTAATAAAATTATCTATGAAAATTTTCGAACATACTGTAAAATTACAACATCATAGTTAAGAAAAAGGAAGATAAATGAAAAACTTCATCATTGATATGGATGGTGTTCTTGTAAAAGAAAATTTGATTATCCCAGGTGCGGATAAATTCATTAAAAAATTAATTGATCAGAAGCGAAAATTTCTGCTGCTGACAAATAACCCTGTTTACACCCCCAGGGATTTAGCGCATCGATTGCAAGAAAATGGTATCCAAATTCAGGAAGAGCAGATTTTCACATCTGCGCTTGCGACAGCGTCTTTTCTGCATCGGCAAAGGCCAGATGGCAAAGCCTTTGTTTTAGGTGAAAGCGGTTTGACCGAAGCAATTCATAATATTGGGTATATCATTACTGATATCAACCCGGATTATGTCGTTTTAGGTGAGACCCTTGCCTACAATTTTGAAATGATCAAAAAAGCGATTCGTCTCTTACATGACGGCACAGCGCGCTTCATTGCAACAAATCCGGATGCATCTGGACCAAGCAAAGGTGGTATCGTCCCGGCTTGCGGCGCGATGGCTGTCTTGATTGAAAAAGCAAGCGGTGTGTCCCCCTTCTTTATCGGGAAACCCAACGCACTGATGATGCGAACTGCCCTGAACTACCTGGATGTCCACTCTGAAAACACCATAATGATTGGGGACCGAATGGACACAGATATTGTGGCTGGTGTAACAAGCGGCATGGAAACCATCCTTGTCCTTAGCGGCGTCACAAAAGAAAAAGATATTGATAAATACCCGTATTTACCCACCCACAT
>LGHA01000073.1 GCA_001508595.1 Anaerolineaceae bacterium 46_22
GGGTAGGCAACCTGGACCTTTTCACCCTGCCATATGATCTGCTCTGTGCGCAGTGCCTGGCGTGCTTCCCGTTCACTCGCCAGGATTTCTTTGATGTTTGGTATGTATGCCAGTCGGACGAAATAAAAGCCAGTGCTGCCGTCCGGATACAGAAGCGTTTCTTCTATACTGACATCGGTGAATTTGCCGGACTCGGCAATCCACGCCAGGTCTTCTTCGGTCATGATGAACAGGGTATGCGCATCAAGGGGCAGGTAGCTCATTCCGTAGGCGTTAATATTGCCCATTTCCAGGTTGGGAATCCCATCTCCGAAAAAGCGCAGGAACACATCGGTGCCGTTCGCCCAGGTTGAACTGACCAGCACCTTTGTGTCTGGTTGGGACCGGGCAATCTCAACCGCCCGGGTAAAGACCTGCTGCGCTCCGTACTGCATGCCGGTTAAGCCGTAATCGGTGTACCATGTAGGGCTGTTTAAAAGGGCGTCGGACAGCATCCAGAAGCTGCTCAAAGCCAGGAGCAAAAAGGTGAGGACAATCAGGGTTTGAGGTTTTATCTGCCAATGAAGGATGATCCAGTTAGACAATTTGTCAAGCCCAATAGCCATTAGCAGTGTGGCAGGGAGGATGAAAACCAAACCCCGGGTGATGCCCCAATCCACAATGGCGGCACCGCTGGGAGCAGCGAGTAAAGCAAACAGCAGCACACGATGCGCTGGGTCTTTGAAGCACTTGATGGTGTGGACCAGGCCGCTGATGAACAAGGGAAAAGTTACCCACAGGATATGCCCATAGGCTTTCATGGTATGGCGGTCAAGGTCGAACTGATTGGAGAACAGCCAGGTGGGAAGTGTAATATTTGGTGCGAGTCGCTTAAGGATGGAAGGCCTGGGATAAAACCAGTAAAACGGGTTGAAACCCTTGAGATAGCGAATCATGAAGGCAGCGAGCTTTTCTGTGAGCGGGATGTCTTTTACCCAATAGGAATTGAGCAGGGTCAGGTGCTGCGTGAGTTCATTTTCGTGGGTCAGCGTGAATCGCAAATAGGGGAGGGCAAGCAGGAAAAGCAAAACCAGGCCAGCCAGGGCTGTTTTTTTATGCTCAAGGTGATAGCGTGCATCTATGATCAGCAAGAATAAGCCTGTCAGGACGACGATCACCTGTCCCGGACTGTAGGCATAAAAAGCAAGGGCACCAAAGATCAAGGCGGGATAGAGTTTATTGAGGTTTCCCTGCCTGTAGGACAGGTAGTAATACAAAAATGGGGCAACCATGGAAGCCATCAGGACGGTTTCAAAGGCTGTTCTTGAATGGAGGAACCAGGCAGGGATCATTGCAAGCAGGAGCGGTGCAGTCCACCAAAGACGCCGGTTTAAGTGGTCCCGCAGGATCAAACCAAGAAAAATGGGGGCAAATAGGCTCAAGGCAGCGGATGTACCCCGGGTCACCCAAACGGATTTGCCAAACAACAGGGTGGGGATCACCTGGGCATAAACCGAAAGGCTCAGGTTGTACTGACCGCCGTTTTCAAAAAAAGTTGGCAGGAAGCCCCCTTGAGGGTCGCGGAAACCGTTGGCAAGCAGATCGGCAGCATGCTGGGTTTGAATGGCTTCATCGGTGAAAAAGAAAATTGGGAAATCTGGCAGGCGGATCAAGCGGGTGAGGAGATAAACAGCCAACGATGCCAGGAAGAATACCAGCCCCCAATTTGTGGAATTTTCATTTTTGTTCTGAGCTTGAGGAGGGAAATTCTCAGACTGGGACATGCATGGGCTCCTGTGATCAGTGTGTTCAGATTATAGCATGGAGAATGTCTTTTTTGCCTGGACGATTTTACATGGATTTATGAAAAATTTGGATGAGTTAAGAGTAATAAATAATTCTACAAATTATGATATAATCAAGGAGGGCATTTCCCCGCAGCTTGCTGCGAGATTGTGCCCAAAAATCTGTCCCGAAGGGTGAAATCCTGTAATGCCCCGTAGCTTGCTGTGGGGATAAGGATTTCAAAGATTTTTGTTTTACAGAGGGGTTTGAGACGGCGGATTTAAAGGAAGCACGCGCGCTGCTGGAGGAATTGGGGGTGTATTTGTGAGAAAAAAGAAATCGCGATTTTGATAATTTATTTTTTGAAAGCTGCCTTATTCTAGAAGAGCAATTTGGGTGCACAGGGCTGCTTTTATTTCATCTATGGTTTTAGATGGGCTTGCGCCATTTAGGGTGAGTTTAAGGTATCATATATCATCAGAATAATGTTAAGAACGACCTCCATTCGAATGGAAGAAACCAATTATGACCGACGAAATCAGCCCCGAATTATTTGAACACCTGGTAGAACTGGCGGCTTTTGCATTTGATCCTGAAGAAGCCAAGTACCTGCGCCGGGAATTGAATAACCAGTTAAAGGCGATCCACCAGCTTGCGGCGGTTCCACTGGATGATGACGTGCCACCTGCATCGCACGGTGTGCCTTATACCGATCAAAACAGCCCCCCCTTAAGAGAAGACCGTTGGGAGCCTTGCGATAACCCGGATGAAATCCTGGCGCAGGCAACCCAGGTTGAGGATCGCTATTTTATTGTCCCTGATATTCCCCACACAGAATTGGAATAAACACCATGTCACTTATGGATATGACAGCACGAAATATCGCGGAAAAGGTCAGGCGAGGGGAACTCTCAGCCGTAGAGGTTGTGGAGGATGCCCTTGAACGGATCAGCGCGGTTGACGGCCGCCCTGGTGCATTGGATTATGGTGAAATCAGTGATGAAGACAAAAGCAAAGTGCATGCCTTTATCACCCAGACGAAGGACCGCGCCTATCAGCAAGCACAGGAAGTGGACAGAAGGGTCAGCGCGGGCGAAGACCCGGGACCACTGGCAGGTGTCCCGATCACTGTTAAGGATATCTTTTGTGTCAAAGGTACGCCGTCGACAGCTGGTTCACGGATGTTAGCCAATTTCGTTGCTCCCTACACTGCCACCCCCGTGGAAAGGCTGGAAGCGGCAGGCGCGATCACCCTTGGTAAAGTTAACCTGGATGAATTTACCTACGGTTCTTCATCAGAATCTTCGGCTTTTCAACCCGCAACTCGCAACCCATGGCACACGGACTATGTCCCCGGGGGATCATCGGGCGGATCGGCAGCTGCTGTTGCAGCAGGTGAAGGGCTGCTTTCAATCGGCACGGACACCGGCGGCTCAATCCGCCAACCGGCAGCCTTTTGCGGGGTGGTGGGACTCAAGCCTACCTACGGCCGTGTATCCCGCTATGGCCTGATCGCCTTCGGTTCCTCTTTGGATTGCCCGGGTCCGGTTGCCCGCAATGTGGGCGATGCAGCTTTGATGCTTTCGGTGATGGCTGGTGAAGACCGATGTGACAGTACAGCCGCAACCTTGCCGGTGCCGGATTACCTTTCGAGTTTGGATAAGGATGTAAGGGGCTTGCGCATTGGCATTTCCCCGGATTATATGCGCATCCCTTATCCCGATCTGCAAACCGGGGAGGTCGTGGTGGCGGATTTACCGGAAGAGATTCGCGACGCAATCCTGGACGCAGCCCAGGCTTTGGCTGACCAGGGTGCTGAGATCGTCGAAAACGTCCCCATGCCCAATATGTCCTATGGAATCCCGACTTATTTTGTCATCAGCCGTGTGGAAGCAGCTTCCAACTTGCACCGTTTTGACGGTGTTAAGTACGGTTATCGGACACAAAGCGAGTTCTCAGATTTACGCGAGATGTACCGCAAGACAAGAGCGGAAGGTTTTGGATTGCAGCCGAAATTACGCATCTTGATGGGCATGTACGTCAGTGCTGCTCAATACAGTGAGCAGTATTACCAGCGCGCTTTAAAGGTGCGCAGTAAAATCCGTTCTGATTTTGAGGCTGTTTTTGATCCGCAAGGGGCTTATCGCCTGGATGCCCTGCTGACACCTACCACACCTACCACAGCCTTTAAGCTGGGGGATGTCTATGGTGATACCGTACTGATGCAGTATGCTGACCAGCTGACCGTCCCTGCCAACCACGCCGGCATCCCGGCGATCTCCATCCCCGGTGGGATTTCGTCTGAGGGCTTACCGATTGGGCTCCAGTTCCAGGCGCCTGATTACAGGGAAGATATCCTGTTCCAGGTCGGGCATGCTTATGAACAGGCGACGGATGACGCTGATTGGCGCAAGATCAAACCCCAGGTCATGAAATTCGTGGACTAATTTGATGGAAAAAAGCAGCCAGGAGCGATCATCAGATGAGAAATTACTTGCAGGCCTTGCCTATTTATTGGGCTTCATTCCTGCTGTTATTATCTGGCTGTTGAAGAAGGATCAGTCACCTTTTATAAGATTTCACGCGTTACAGGCAGCGATTTACACTGGAATAATCAGCTTTGTTACAGTTTTATTACTGGCAGCCCAAATAGCTCTGATGATAGTAATGGGCACAGGGGCGTTTATTGGAACAAACGTGATTGCTGATACGCTTGAACCGGAATCCCCAACAATCTACTTCTTCCTTTCTATCATCATGATCATGATCATACTGGTAGGATTGAGCATCATAGCGCTGCTTGTGATCAGCCTGCACCTGGTCAACTTCATCGCAGCAGTTTATGCCTTTACTGGCAAAGCATCGCGTTACCCCCTTTTGGGAGACTGGGTTGAAAGAATTTTGCAAAAAGATGGGGCACTTTCCAAAGGATAAAAATATGACCGACTACGAAACCGTGATTGGGCTCGAAACCCACATTCAACTTAATACGACCACCAAGATTTTTTGCAGCTGCAAAGCGGATTCCTGGGAGCAGCCGCCCAATACCAATATTTGCCCGGTGTGTTCTGGCTTGCCCGGTGTGCTGCCGGTGTTGAATGAGGCGGCAGTACGCAAAGGTGCTTTACTGGCTGCTGCCATGCATTCGGAAATTCGCCTGACATCGCATTTTGATCGCAAGAATTATTTTTATCCTGACCTGCCCAAGGGTTACCAGATTTCGCAGTATGACATGGCACTGGGAAAAGGCGGCTATATGGACCTGCCAATGCCCGATGGATCAGTGCGTCGCGTGCACATCGAAAAACTGCACCTGGAAGAGGATGCAGGCAAGACCAAATATGAGGGTGGACGGCGCTTTGTGGACTTCAACCGCTGCGGCGTGCCCCTGGTGGAAATGGTCACCGGTCCGGACTTGCGCTCTGCGGATGAAGCCGCGCAGTACCTGATCCGATTGAGGCAGTTATTACGCTGGCTGGGCGTTTCGGAAGCGGATATGGAAAAGGGGCACTTGCGCTGTGATGCAAACGTCTCCATTCGCCCGGTGGGTTTTACCGGCTTGAATCCCAAAAGTGAGATCAAAAATGTGAACTCGATTGAAGCGGTGCGTGCTGCCATCAACAAAGAGGTGGAACGGCAGATTGCCCTGGTCGAATCGGGCGGCAGGGTGGAATCATGGACATTGGATTGGGATGATGCCCAACAGCGCCTGACGAAGATGCGCTCCAAGGAAACCATTGCGGATTACCGTTACTTCCGTGAGCCGGATCTGCTGCCATTGGAACTCAGCGAGGACTGGCGCGATGGGGTCCTGGCAGCGCTGCCTGAACTCCCCCTCGAACGGCGTGCCCGTTTTATGCGAGACTACGAACTTCCTGAATACGATGCGGATATCCTTACCGGGGATCGACCGCTTTCAGATTATTATGAGACTGCTGTTGAAGCTTACGGCGGCGACCCGAAGGTCGTTTCTAACTGGATCATGAATGAAATCCTAAGGATGTTGAATGAGTTGGGCACAAGTGCGGATGCCCTGGTGATCACGCCCGAGCACCTGGCAGCGGTGATCAAGATGGTGGAGGCGGGCATGATTAACAATGCGACGGGAAAATCCGTGCTGGCTAAGGTGCAGGAAAGTGGCAAGGCACCCGGCGACATTGTGTTGGAAGAAGGATTAGCGCAGGTCAGTG
Source organism: Anaerolineaceae bacterium 46_22 (assembly GCA_001508595.1). Lineage (GTDB taxonomy): Bacteria > Chloroflexota > Anaerolineae > Anaerolineales > Anaerolineaceae > Brevifilum. The sequence continues at coordinate 5,955 of LGHA01000073.1, forward strand.
ATGATTCTGCCCTGCAGGCGGCGATCGATAAGGTGCTGTCTGCAAACCCGGAGGAGCTGGCAAGTTACAGGGGTGGCAAAGAAGGTTTGTTTGGCTGGTTCATGGGGCAGGTGATGCGCGAAACCAAAGGCAAAGCCGACCCGGGGGTGACCCGGGAACTGCTTGGGAAAGCGCTGAAAGGCGAGTAGCGTGTTGACCAAAGGGATTGCTTAGCGTAAAATATAGAGGTTGTATGCGGGCGTCGCCAAGTGGTAAGGCATCAGCCTTCCAAGCTGACATTCGCCGGTTCGAATCCGGTCGCCCGCTTTTTTTATTTAAATATGCCGGTTCGAATA
>LGHA01000074.1 GCA_001508595.1 Anaerolineaceae bacterium 46_22
CGAGGGAGAGGAAGAAGGACTCTTGCTATCCTAGGTTATCAATTCGATTAGAAGTACTTTAAGTACAGCCTCATTAATATTTTTTGAATTTATCACGTTGACGATTAACTGGAATCCTGCTATCATTTTTCTACCATGCAAGATAAACAGAAAAACATATTTTCTCGATTGTGGAATGTGCTCCGTCGGGAAGTGCAGTGGCTGCGACCAGGCCTGGGCTTTAAACGCTGGTTAATTTTGGCATTGATTGGCACAACGCTGCTTGGCGTTGGCCTGACGATGTTTATTCTGGATATCTATCGCAACGCTCCTGAGACATGGTGGCTGCCTGCCCTTGCCTATTTATCTTTAAGATTCCTGGATCGTCCTATACGCGTGATCATCTTTGGCGGCATTGGGGTTACCCTGGTTTTGATCGGCATTTGGGGCTCAAACCGCTCATTGCTGAAACCTTTTGTCCCTCCTGGCAAACCCGTGATTGAAGCCCTCGATTCATTTCGCAGGCGGGACCGAGGCCCGCGGGTTGTGGTCCTTGGGGGCGGGCATGGGCTTGCATCCTTACTGCGTGGTTTGAAAGAATACACCCATAATATCACTGCGATTGTAACCGTCGCCGATGACGGCGGTTCCTCCGGTGAACTTCGAAGACAAATGGGGGTTTTACCACCAGGGGATATTCGCAATTGCCTTGCAGCCTTGAGCAACAATGAGGATTTGCTTTCCCAGGTTTTCCAGTATCGCTTTGCCAGCGGTGCCGGGTTGGAAGGACATTCACTGGGTAATTTATTCATCACTGCGCTGACGGAAATCACGGGCAGTTTCGAGGAAGCCGTTGCGGAGTCCGGGCGGGTGCTGGCTGTTTACGGCCAGGTGCTGCCGTCAACACTGACGGACGTCCGCCTATTGGCAGACCTTATCGATAGGAATGGAAATCGAGTCCATGTCTCGGGCGAAACGCAAATCCGCGAAACAGAAGGGGCAATTCAGCGTCTGTGGTTGGACCCTGCCAATACACCCGCATTCCCACCCGCAATTTCTGCAGTGTTAAATGCTGATATGATAATTATCGGGCCGGGGAGCCTTTATTCAAGCTTGCTGCCGAATTTGCTCGTTCGGGATTTGGCTGAAGCTGTACGTGCCAGTCAGGCATTAAAATTTTTCATTTGCAATGTTGCCACTGAGCACGGTGAAACCGATCAATTTTCCTGCCTGGATCATGTAAAATCCGTAGAAACCCATGTTGGACAGGAAATTTTTGACCTTGTTATCTGCAATAATCATTTTGAAGGAAGGCTGGGGGAGGGCGTTGATTGGGTCAAAATGGACCAGGAGTTGAGGGCACATACAGCAGTTTATTGTGCTGACCTCATCGACCCCACTTATCCATGGCGGCATGATTCTAAACGATTATCAAAGACAATCATGGACTTATTTTATGAAAGAACGGGTCCTTTGATGAACAATAATCACTAAAAATTTAAGAATTGATTCATTTATCTTTGTGTATTGATGGTAAAATAAATTTGATAAAAACTAATCATATAGGAGGCAAGAAATGACAATTCGTGTGGGTATTAACGGATTCGGCCGTATTGGTCGGCAAGTATTAAAAGCAATCAACGAAAGGCATCCAGATGCACTTGAAGTTGTAGCTGTTAACGATCTCTTTGATGCAGACATCAACGCTTATCTCTTTAAGTATGACTCAAACTACGGCATCTATGATGGCACAGTTGAGGTCAAAGATGGAAATATTGTGGTGGATGGCAAGGAAATTAAAGTCATGTCCGAACGCAATCCATATGCATTGCCTTGGGCAGACCTCGGTGTTGATGTTGTTGTTGAATCAACCGGTGTTTTCCGTGATGGAAAGGGAACAGAAGCAAAACCTGGTGCCAATTCACACATTGACGGCGGCGGCGCGAAAAAAGTGATTATCTCTGCGCCTGCAAAAAATGAAGATTTGACCATTGTGCTTGGTGTCAATGATGATCTCTATGATCCTGACAAGCACCATATCATTTCGAATGCATCCTGCACCACAAACTGTCTGGCACCTGCAGCCAAGATTGTACATGATAATTTCAAGATTGAGCGTGGTTTGATGACAACCATACACTCATACACCAACGATCAGCGCATTCTTGATCTTGCTCACAGCAAAAAACGCCGCGCCCGTGCTGCAGCCCTGAATATCATCCCAACAACCACCGGTGCCGCAAAAGCGGTTGCCCTGGTAATTCCTGACTTAAAGGGCAAATTCGATGGTTATGCATTACGTGTACCGACACCCACAGTATCAATTGTGGACTTTGTTGCTCAGGTCGAAAAACCCACTACAGCAGAAGAACTTAATGCCTTGTTCAAAGAAGCCTCAGAAGGTGCAATGAAAGGTATTTTGGCATACTCCACAGATGATTTGGTGTCAATGGACATCAAAGGAAATCCATATTCCTCCATCATCGACGCTGAACTGACCACTGTCATGGACGGCACTTTTGTCAAAGTTGTAACCTGGTATGACAACGAATGGGGTTACTCCTGCCGAACAGCAGACCTGGCAGCAATGATGGCAAAATCACTCTAACGTCTTCCTTTGGAGACTCAATAAACAATATGCGTAATGTGCTGCTTAAAATCACATTACGCATTTTTATTGAAAGGAGCTATTTAAGAAATGTTCAGTAAAAAAATGTTGACAGATCTGGATGTTAAAGGCAAGAAAGTGCTTGTGCGTGTAGATTTTAATGTGCCGATCAGTGACGGCAAAGTTGGCGATGACACCCGTATTCAAGCAGCGCTTCCAACGATTAAATATTTGCTGGAAAATGATGCAGCTGTGATTTTGTGTTCGCACCTTGGCCGACCAAAGGGCGAACCGGATCCTGCATTTAGCTTGAAGCCCGTGGCAGATTATTTGGGCACTTTATTGGATGTGCCCGTGAAGTTCGCTGAAGATTGCATCGGGGAGGTCGCTCAGAATGCTTCTGAGGGTTTGGCATCAAATGAGGTGCTTGTTCTGGAGAACACGCGCTTCCATGCGGGGGAGAAGGCAAATGATCCTGAGATGGCGAAGGAATTGGCTTCCCTGGCAGACCTGTTTGTCAATGATGCATTTGGTTCTGCGCATCGTGCGCATGCCTCAACAGCAGGTGTAGCAGATTACCTTCCAGCTGCGGCAGGATTCTTGCTTGAAAAGGAAATCAAATACCTTGGAAATGCCATTGCTGAGCCCGAACGCCCCTTTGTTGCCATTCTGGGGGGTGCAAAAGTCAGTGACAAAATCGGCGTGATTGATAACCTGATCAAGAAAGCCGATAGAATTCTGATCGGCGGGGGCATGGCAAACACATTCTTCAAAGCGCAGGGTTATGCCATGGCGGATTCCCTGGTTGAAGAGGAGGTTCTTGACACCGCAAAGGAATTGCTGGATATGGCGGGTGGAAAGCTTGTTCTGCCAGTGGATGTTGTCATTGCAGATGCTTTTGATGCTAACGCGTCGGATAAAATTATGGATGTTGGTGATGTGCCGGCTGGATGGCGGATTCTGGATATTGGTCCTCGTACTGTTGAAGCTTTCTCGGATATTATCAAAAAGGCTGGCACGGTGGTATGGAACGGACCGATGGGTGTATTTGAGCTCGATAAATTTGCTAAAGGCACCTTTGAAGTCGCAAAAGCGATAGCCGAGAGTGAGGCCACGGGTATTGTGGGCGGCGGCGATTCTGCTTCAGCCATTAAGAAATCCGGCTTGGAAGATAAGATCACCCATATTTCTACAGGCGGCGGCGCTTCACTGGAAATGCTGGAAGGCAAAATGCTGCCCGGCCTGGCAGCCCTGGATGATAAATAAGTAAAAATTTAAAGGGACCGATTTGTTAGAAAAGGCTATCTGTTCTTAATCGAATGGATAGCCTTTCTTGTTTCCATGTCCTTTTTGCTAATCATCGAGTGTATTTTGCTGGTAAAATTTAATAAGTGAAATCATTAATGATCAAAATTAGAAAAAGAAAGGGTGATGAAATGCGAAAAATTTTTGTAGCTGGAAACTGGAAGATGAATAAGACCATCGCTGAGGCTGTCGACCTGGTGTCGAAGATGCTGCCTGAGCTTGAAAACTTCGATGATGTTGACGTTGCCGTCGCACCTTCTTACTTAGCTGTGCCGGCTGTGGCTGAATTATGCAAGGGTAAAGCATTGAAGGTTGGCGCTCAAAACCTGTTTTGGGAAGAATCAGGTGCCTATACGGGTGAGGTTGCACCCCAGATGGTTGCAGAAGTTTGTGATTTTGTGATTGTTGGCCATTCAGAACGCCGCACCTACTTTGGTGAGACGGATGAAACGGTCAATAAACGTCTTAAAGCAGCTTTAGCAGCAGGCCTGGACGTGATCGTCTGCGTTGGCGAGACCCTGGAAGAGAACGAAGCCGGGCAAACAGAAGCCGTTGTCACTCGCCAGATTTCTAAAGGATTGGCCGGTATTACCGAAGACCAGGCAGCGCATATCACCATTGCCTACGAACCTATTTGGGCGATTGGCACAGGGCGAACGGCAACACCTGAAGATGCCAACAACGTTCATAAGAATGTCATCCGTCCGCTGCTCAAGCAGCAATTCGGTGATCAGCGAGCCAATGCCATGCGCATTCAGTATGGCGGATCCATTAAACCCAATAATGCCGCAGAACTTTTTGCGATGTCCGACATTGATGGCGGTTTGGTTGGTGGTGCCAGCCTTACAGCCGACTCCTTTGTCAGCATCATCAAAGGTGCTTCATTGGTGACAATTGTTGAGGAAACTTCGAAAGAGTAACGTAAGATTAAGCTTATAATTATTAAGCCGCCTGTTTGGGCGGCTTAAATTTTTAACATAGTGTCTTGTGCGGTTATAGACGGTCTTGTTTTTGGGCTTGGTGCTCAGCGGCGTTTATTAAGTGCCAAACTGACGGTCACCTGCATCCCCCAATCCAGGGACAATATAGCCGTGTTCATTTAAGCCGTCGTCAATCGCTGCCAGGTGAATGGGAACATCGGGGTGGGCACCGTGCAAGCGTGCAATGCCCTCAGGCGAGGCAATTATGCCAACAAATTTTATCCTGGCACCCCCCCAATTCTTGAGAATATCCACAGTAGCAACGGCAGATCCCCCCGTGGCAAGCATGGGGTCCAAGATCAGGCAGACGGAGACGGTGGGCGCAATTGGGAGGCGGTTGTAATAAGCCACGGGTTTTAGGGTGCGTTCATCTCGATAAAGACCAATGTGCCAGACCTCGGCAGAGGGCATCAATTCCCAAACGCCTTCAACCATACCCAGCCCTGACCGGAGGATGGGTACCAGGCCGATTTTATCCTTTAAATCCTCACCACGGGTTGTGGTTAACGGGGTTTCAACGCTCACCGTTGTCGTTTCGAGGTCTATGGTGGCTTCGTAGGTTAGCAGCGCACCTAATTCTCGAACCAGCTCTCGAAACTTTTTAGGTTTTGTATTCTTATCCCGCATACGCGTTAATTTATGTTTGACAAGGGGATGGGAGGATTCAAAGACGTTTTCCATTATATTTAACCTTTCATACCATCATAATATGCGTCTATTTTTCATCAAGTTTATCACCAGTTTTTTCATCTGTAAAAGCATGCCTGCTGTAAAGGAAAAGCAGCAATCCGACTGCCCAAAGCAGGGTGGTAATTGTAATCAGGGTATAGAACCTGGGGAGATTTCGCCGCAGCCGAAAGTACATGGCGTACCCAAAGCTGCCCCAGGAGGCAATATTGAGCAGGGATGCCAGCCATCTTCCAGTTTTGGAACCCTTTTTGGACAAGGCTAGCCAGCGAAAGCCCATCCATGGGAGGATGCTCACAGCAACATTGATGACCACAGCGAAGGTCATTATCCACAGGGACATTTCAATGCCATGATTAATGAGCGTGAGTGAACTGCCAAGGAGATAAAGCAAAAAAGCAAAGACTTTTATCAATTCTGTGTGGTCGGGTCAAATCCTTCGACCTGCCAGGGGATGGCTTTCAGATAATAGACGACGGCGCCAATATCTAAAAATGTTGATTTTAAAGCAGCTTTTTCTGCAATTTCAACTACAAAATCTGCTTCGTATAGCTCTATCAATGTTGGTGCCAATCCCCATTCCATAAACTCAAAAGCAATTTTTTCTTGAAGAACCTGGTTGAGTTCGAGATTATTCAAACCGCCAACTTGCTGAGTGATGAACACCCCGCCAGGTTTCAGTATTCGCTTGACCTCAGCCGGCTCAAAATCATCGTGGCGGTTTATAACAAGATCAAAATACGCATCTTCAAATGAAAGTGGAACATATTTAGTAAATCTATGGACAGTAACGCCAAGGGGTTCCAAATTTCTTGCGGCGATGACCTGGTTGGGTGGGTAGGATTCCGAAGCATGGGTATCTTCAGGCAGCGGTGCTAATGATGCTAGAAACTCACCACCGCCTGTGCCCATATCAAGCATGGAATGGATACCTTTCATATGATCCAGGACCAATTTTCGATAATCCCATGGGGGATCTTCCTGGATCAGTCGTTCATTAAGCCAGCTGAAGTCCCACCCGGAGAAACTGGCGTTCTGTGCTTCCGCTACAAATTTTTTATACCGCTGTGGGTTGACAATTTTCATTCAGTCCCTCTTTATAATAACCGGTGATTGGTTCTTTCGATTCCATTGTGACGGCCAGATGGCAGGTAACAATGCGCCTATTCCTGCTGTAAAACCAAAGATGCCTGAAAATACTGCAAGGATGCTTGCTGGTGGGAAGATGGGTGAAATCAGAAACCCAAGCAGGGCAAGCAGCAGTAAAACGGCAGCGATGCCGCCGATGATGGCTGCAAATCGCCAGCCTCGTTTTTGTGATGCAAGACGCGGTCCCTGGATTTCCCCTGTTTCGCCGTTGATAACCAATATTTGTGGCGTGCCTTCGTCATCTTTGTAGTAACTTGTGTACATCGGCAGGAGGAATTGTGTCCAATTTAAATTCTGGTACTTTCCGTTGATGCTAAAATTTTGGCTGTGCTGCGCCCCAGCAGCTTCCGTACATACCTGGCTGAGCTTTTTATTTACCTGAGGTTTAGCCAGCGGCCAGGCATCTGCTGGCGGCAGGTCAGGGGCTTCAATCGAGGCGTTATTTGACTGGTCCAGGTGAAAAGGACCTGCATTTTCCAGTCCGTATGCCCCTGTCATTTGTTGGCGATTTTGATGTTCTTCCAGGGCTGGTACGGGTACATTGTCGACGTGATAATTGATTCCTCCCAAACGCGGCTCCCAACGGATGCGATTTTCCACAATCTTTCGGGAACGCCATTGGTCGTCCTGGAAGTATTCTTTTGAGCTTTCAACCTGGTAATCAAAGCCAGCTTCCATTTGCCATTGACCCTCAACGTCGCTGTCCACCAGCCATAATGGCCAGAAAATCTTTTGTGTCCGTTGCAATAAATTTTCGATCGTAAAATCTTCAGATTTGATCCATACCCCTGATGTGAACTGTGTGTACATTGACCTGAGATGCTCAGTTTTAATTCTGAATGGCAGCACCCGTTCAGGTTCCGAGGGATTTATCCGTAATGCCTGGGGTTCGAGGTGACCGATGCGGCACAGCGGACAGGATGAATCGATCTGTGAGTCAGGTGCCAAAAATGTGCGGTGACAGTGCGTACACCCTGCAGGCTGCCTATCTGAATCCCACAGCCTTTGTCCTTCTTCAATGATTTTCAAGGGCGTGACTTGTTGAACCATTATTATTTTGCCTCCGATTGGCGGACTTTATTGTAAAGCATGATGCTCAGGACGCTGCCAATACCGAAAAGGATGATCCCAGCCCCAATAGGAAGGATACCGGCACCGCCTATCAGCAGCAGCGGTAAACCGATTAATCCCAGAATCAAACCTGGCAACAGCAAAGCCGCGATTGCCAGCCATATTTTCCACCATGCTACAGGTTTTTGACCGGCAACGAGTCCCGTTTGTCCATTGACCATGATCTGGTAGGTTTTATCCTGGAATTTATAAGCCGCCAGGTAAACAGGCAAAAGGATGTAGCGCCATGATTCGTCGGCAAAGTCTGCCGTCATCGAAAAGTTGCGGACGTGGGAAGTGGGAATGTCCTGGTAACAGGCTTCTCTGGCTGCTTCCCGAATGGCTTGTTTGCCCGTATCCCAGGCATCGGTCAGTGTCGTTTCGTATGCCTGGGCTTGCCAGCCAGCCAAATAATCCGGGTGATAGGCAGTAAGATCCTTCATTTGGTAAGGATAAATCCGTTCAAGGATCTTGTGGCTGATGTGTTGAGATGAACTGCCTGTAACAAGGTGATCGTCGATGTTGATCGGAACTGTGCCATTTTCCCAGCGCCACTCGATTTTTGTGCGAGTCTCCCACCTTTTTTGTGAAGCATTATAATGCCGCACGGTTTTCTGATATCCAATCTGTGCCTTCCAGTGGGCAGTAACATTGGCGTCAAAGGTCCAGAATGGCAGATAAATTCCTGAGAAGCGGCGCATGACGCTGCTGGCAGTGAGTTCATCCGGGTGGAACCACCCCTTCCCGAGCCAGGTTTTTGACAGCTGATGGGTTTGTTCTATGGTAATTTTGAATGGAATTAAGAAACGCGGTTGAATGAATTCTTCCAAACTTGTTGTCAGGTTCACCTGGTTGGATGCACAATAAGGGCAGCTTGTGCTGATGACGCCCTGCGGCAAAGATAATTCAGCACCGCAGACATGACAATGCAGACCCTGCCGCCTAGTCCCCCAACCTCTCTCTGCTTGAGAAATGGTTTCAAGAGTGAATTCAAATTCATCGGCAATTTTCCCCAGTGTTTTTGATTTTACCGGGGAGATATAGCCGCAGTGTTCACACGCGATTCCTCCCACTGAGATATCATAGGCTGTGGTTGCGCCGCAATTTGGGCAGTCATAAACCTTGGATTTTTCCCCTTCTTGCGGTTTAGATTTGGGGGCATAGACGGTGACGCCGCTGACAAGTGAATCTACCTGTTCAAAACCTTCTATGGCGATTTGGGTTTCATGGTTGGGATGTTCTGTCATAAACGTCAGTCCTTTTACTGAGTATAAAAATTTTAACACAAAGAAATCAAATTTAATACATACCACTATTGTAATAGCTCGGGATTTTCAAGATCAAAAGATTTTCTCAGGTTTGTTAAGTTTCCCCTTTGCGTTAGAATACTATTATGACTTTATTAATCGATGGACATAATTTAATTCCACACATTCAGGGTTTAAACCTTTCTGACCCGGATGATGAAACCAAGTTGATAAAAATATTGCAGGAATATTGCCGATTGCGTCGAAAAAAAGTATTGGTGTATTTTGACCAGGCACCTGCTGGGTTGTCCGGCATTAGGCGGTACGGCAGTGTCCAGGCGCATTTTGTTCAAAGCGGACGCACTGCGGATGATGCTATTATAGAGAAGCTCAAGAAGCTGGGGAAACGTGCACGCAATGTGACCGTTGTCAGTTCTGACCGCCAGGTGCAGCAGGCTGCTCGGGCAGTGCACGCAAGCGTGATTTCATCACAAGCCTTTGCGGCTGAGTGGGAGGCCTTGATATCAGAGCAGCCATCGCTTGATCCCCGAAATCGCCTGTTATCAGAAGAAGAACTGGCGGATTGGGAAGCTTTGTTTAAACGCGGCAGTCCTAAAGCTGGAAATGATAAATATAACAAATAAGGTCTAAATAGTAAACTCTAATTTTATTTTAATGATATTTAGGTTGAAAACAAGTAAACTATTACTAAAGACACAAAACATTTATTGGTATTTGGCGTGTCTTCCACTGATCATGCTGAAGTGAGATGATCATTTTTCAGATGATTGAGTGGTTTCCTCCCTGAAGATTGCCTGGTATGTCCCCTCATGTCAGGCAATTGTGTTAAAGATTTTCAGATTGTGATATTATCCAGATTAGGTGTGCACAGGAGGATCGATGTTGACCAAGCAAGTCAAGATAGCAAGCTTCTTAATCCTTACAGGGCTCATAACGATTTCCTGCAGTCTTCCTTTGTTGTTTACAAGTCAGCCTGAGGAGACTTCCGAGCCGCCAGATCCTGCACCAACGCACACGCTTCAAGTTATTCCCAGCGAACCCCCTGAAACCGAAATTACATCCACAATGCAGGAACCTGCGATACAACTCATTGATCGAAGCATATTTGAGGAAATGGAAGAGCCCAGGTATGAAATTGACGGTGTATGGCCAAATTTGGAGGGTCCTGAACTGCTCGTCACTGCTTTTAATTCCGAGAGTGATCGATTTGTTGATGTCGTTATGGAAGATTTCTTATTGGCTGTGGCGGATTCGCCGGGTGGAATGGAAGGAGAAGGGGAGCCGCCTTTGAGCTACCTCACCTTTGATTATGACCTGACCTACGGTGACCAGCAATTGTTCAGTATTTACCTGGCTTTTGATCAGTATATAGCAATGTCAGCCCATCCTTTTCCCTTCTCATATGCTCTAAATTATGATGCTCAGAATGGAGTATTTTTGAGCCTGGAAGACCTATTCTTGCCGGGGACGGATCACATCAACGTTATTGGCAGCCTTGTCGACCCTGTTCTAGAGGGTAGGGGATTTGGCTACCAGTTGGGAACTGCGGCAGATGTGATGCAAACAAGGGAAAACTGGAATTTGCTGCCTGAGGGGTTGCGAATCAATTTTGACGTGTATGAGGTTGCCTCTTATGCTGCCGGCTTACAATATGTTGTAATATCCTGGGAAGACCTTGTCGGGATACTTGATCCCAATGGACCAATATCGAGTTTTATTGCCTGATCCTTTAGTGTATAAGTTTTAAGTTTGATTATTTCTCTACCTGGGTTGATAATATTGTTGGCTGAATAAATATTTAAGGTTAAAGATAATGAAGAAATTGACTCAACTTCCTGGAAAAACACTTTTGGCTGTACTTGCCCATCCAGATGACGAGACCTTTGGTATGGGCGGCACCCTTGCTTTATATGCACAACGGGGTGTAAAAGTCCATTTAATCTGTGCAACACGGGGTGAGTTAGGGGAGATTGACCCCGAATATAAAGAAACGATCAAGAGCGCATCTTGCGTGCGCACCCAGGAATTACGCTGTGCAGCGGATGTCCTGGGGATTGATCAATTACACTTCCTGAAATATCGGGATTCAGGGATGGCTGGCGCTGATGCAAACCATCATCCACAGGCTTTAGCTGCCCAGCCCATTGAAAAGGTAGCCGAAGAAGTGGCACATTTGATGCGCCAGATCCAGCCGGATGTGGTGATCACCTTTGACCCGATTGGTGGATATCGTCACCCAGATCATATTGCCATTCAAAGGACGACCGTCCGGGCTTTTGATCTGGTTTCGAACCCTGATTATGATGACCCTGATGGGTTGGCACCTTTTCAGCCTGGAAAGCTTTATTTTCACACCATGAATCGCGGTTTTTTAAAAGCCACTGTTTGGGTGCTGCGCTTACTTGGTCAGGATCCGCATGCCTTCGGAAGAAATAAGGACATCGATCTGGTCTCAATTGCCAATGTAGATTTTCCCACCCATGCAAAGATTGATTACCGACCGGTCAAGGACATTCGCGAGAAAGCAGCGGAATGCCATGCCAGCCAGGGGGGCGGTGAGATGAATAAGGGCTTTCGAGGTTTTATCACCCGGCTGCTCGGCGGACACCACGAGACCTTCATGCAGGCTTACCCGGAACCGAAACCAGGGGAAAGCATTAAGCGGGATTTGTTTGGGTAAAGAAGGTGAATGGAAATTGGTGAGTAGGGAAAGTAATCAGATATTGGGTATTAGTTATTACGAAGACAAGGTGGGTAAAATCTGATTTGAAAAGTGAAAGATGCAACTCAATTTGATTTCGAAACTCTTGGAGTGAGGGGCTTTAGCCCGAAAAGCTTTGGAATTTAATAACTTTTGTTAAGAACAAAAATCCTGGTTCACCTTGAATATTGAAGAAACTACAAAATTCATCAAATCGGCCTGAAGG
>LGHA01000075.1 GCA_001508595.1 Anaerolineaceae bacterium 46_22
TAATTATCCGGGGAATATTCCAGCGGAAAATTATTGATCGCCAGCGTGGTTTCGATATTGATCAAGCCTGCCACAAAGAATCGCGCCATCGAACCTCTCCTCTACCGGGCACCCCGCCTGCCAAACTGCCTTTCGAGCAGATCGGCTGACAGATGAATCATGGTTGGACGTCCATGAGGGCAGGTGCGCGGCGACTGGCATTTTTCTAAGCTCTGCAACAATGCGCGCTGTTCTTCCGGGCTGAGATTTTGCCCGCCTTTGACCGCCATCCGTTTACAAATCCTGGCTGTAATTTTGGCTTCTTTTGCAGATGCTAGGGGTGTTTCATCTTCCTCAAAATCCTCCACAAGGACGTTCAGCGCAGCTTCCGGGTCGCCTCCCACAAGCAGCGCAGGGATTGCCCGAACAGTGAAGGTATTCGGACCAAAACTCTCAACCTGGAAACCAAGGTTTTCTAAAACTTCCAACTGGTCATCAAGCAGGCGTGCTTTATCTGGGGGAAGGGTCACATTAACGGGTTCCAACAACGATTGCGCCGGCACGCCGTCCTGGGACTGCTGTGACATGAGCTGTTCAAAGAGCACCCGCTCATGAGCAGCATGCTGGTCGATCAAATACAAGCCATCCGGACCTTCTGCCACAAGATAAGTTGCTGCCACCTGGCCGATCAACCTGAGCAGAGGCAGGGCGTCGCTATTCAGATCACCGGTATGAATACTGATTTGCGGCTGCGATGGTGAATTGACCAATTCCTGGTTGGTCGAAATCTCAGCCGACATCGCCCAGGCGGGATCAACAGCTTGTTCCTCCTGGTTTTTTACACCACCCCAAAACTGCCTTGGTCGCAGATCTGGCACCGGAGAATATGCCAGCAGCGCGCGGCGCACCGCACGTTGTGTTTGAGAAAAAACCAGGTTACCTTCCCTGAAACGCACTTCTGCCTTCGCTGGATGAACATTTACATCCACGGTTTCAGGCGGCAAATCGAGGAATAAAACGACGATCGGGAAACGCCCAACCATCAAAAGCGTGTGATAAGCCCTGATGATCGCCGCGGTCACAGCCGTATCCTTCACCCACCGTCCATTAACAAAAACGGTGATGTCTTGACGGTTCGAGCGTGTCACTGAAATAGGGCTGATAAAACCGTGAATATGGGCATCACTCTCTTTGAAGTCCACCGCCAGCATTTGTTTGGCAAGGTCCAATCCATAGAGCCCTGCCAGCACTTCACGCTGATCACCGTTGCCGCTTGTTTGCAAAGAAGGTCTGCCGTCCACAACCAGCTCCCAGCGGACATTGGGATAAGCGAGGGCATAGCGTGTCACCAAAGCCTCAATGTGCCTTCGTTCAGTGTTATCCGTCTTCAAAAATTTGAGCCGGGCGGGTACGTTATAAAACAAATCCTGCACGACGATCCGGGTGCCATAAGGTACGCCGACCTCAGTTAATTTCCCAAGCTTTCCCCCATCAAGGTCCAAACGCGCACCTGATTCGGCATCTCTCGTCCGTGATTCCACAGTCATTCGTGATACAGACCCAATCGATGCCAATGCTTCGCCGCGAAACCCCAGGGTTTCAATATGGAAAAGGTCTTCCGCCCTCGCCAATTTGCTGGTTGCATGCCTTGAAACCGCCAATCCCAACTCCTCTCTGGGGATGCCATCGCCGTTATCAATGACAGCGATCAGGCGTTTTCCAGCACCTTCAATCTCAATCGTTATCTCCGTGCTTCCGGCATCCAGGGTATTTTCGACAAGCTCTTTAACCACAGAAGCAGGGCGTTCAATCACCTCACCGGCAGCAATTTGTGATGCAATATGATCTGGCAAAATTCGAATGGGCATAAAACCTCCACCCTGAATTATAACCCACAGGCGACGAGTAACAATCCTTCAGGATTTATCACTGACTCCCAATCAATCCAAATCAACTGGTTTCATCCGGGGTGTGCTTATCCAAAACCTCCTTCACCTGGCTCAGGATGACTTCCTTTTTGAAGAAAACTCTTCGATCATTGGTTATTGGCCGTGTTCGCCCTATCTGGCAATAAATGCAGTTTCAATTACAGGTCTTCAATGAAATCGGATCGATGCCAAGGGATTGTGTCCCAAACGCCTTGACGGCACTGGACCAAATACTTGTTTTATCAACCATCTACCTCTCAATGTATTCGGGTCTTAACAAAAAATGACTCAAATCAATATTACATCTTGTGCCACTTTCCAATTAGGTACAAGACACGCCAGCAATCTTGGAAAAAACACATTCCAAAACTTGAAGGACATCCATAACCACGTTATTTCAAATACTGATCCATTTTTCTTTCAAAAAAGAGACCACCGTCTCCAGGTATTTTTCCGAATCATCCCTGTATAATTCTGCATGGTCACAGTTTTCAAAAATCACCAGTTCCACAGATGGAACTGCTTCTGCCAGGCTCTTTGCCTGTTCAATGTCAATGATCTCATCCGATGTGGAATGCATGATCAAAATCGGTCGAGGCGGCACTCGCTTAAGATCTTCAATGGGTTTTACTTTCTTCAAATCAATGCCATAAATCAAACCCCACATGAAATGGACGCCTGCCAGGAAAAACATGGGTAAATGGCTTTCTACAACCCAATTGGGCTCAACCAGAGCCATCAGGTCTGCAAAGGTACTGTCGCAAATCAAGGCACCAATAGACTTTTCGTAAGCTGCTGCACCGACAGCGGCAGCACCACCCAGTGAAATGCCCATCACGGCAATTTTTCCTGGATTGAAACCTTCACCCAAAAGGAAATCAACCCCACCCAGGACATCACGCCTTTCATACTCCCCCCAGGTGTAACGTTTTCCTTCACTTTCGCCGTGCCCACGTAAATCAATCATCAATACTGCAAACCCCTGTTTATGCAGTTCAGCGGCGAGTTCGGGTAACCTCCCTGATATGGCATTCTGTTTGCTGGCGTTGCGGCCGTGCACCATCAAAACACAATGTTCGGAGTCAGGTTTAGGAAGAAACCATGCGGCTATTTTCTTTTTATCAATCCTGGATAAAAAATGAACGGATTGATATTCAACGCCAAAACTCGCGGGGGTCTGATCATACTGGGGGTGATCCCCAATCTTTGTCAGGGTCAGGGCGGCAACCAGCGAAATACCAAAATAAATAAGCGCTAAAACAAGAAGGATTATGCCTGCCCCTATCAACCAATTCATTGTGACACCGACCTTTTTAATAATCGAATGTTCTTGTGTGATGTAATTATATCAATGGTGTGATTTTTAGTTTTACAAGATCAGAATTTGCATTGGTGTGAGTAGTGGTATCCTCCTCTCGACTCCCACAAGCAGGGGGAAATTTGTAATTTCGTAGGTCTCAATCGGATGACATTTGTTTGGAAAAAGATTTATTTGTGATTTGGCTTTTTTGTCACCTTAAAAATGCAACTTACACCAATGTTTTTAAGCTGGTAACGAAATTTACCCCTAAAACCGCCAAATTCACCCCCCTAACCCCCCGCAAGCAGGGGGAATTAAAACTCGGCAACTTGTTCACCATCATCTGTCACACAATATCCAAATACGATTTTCAGACAACCTTGATGTATGCGAGCACTCCAAATGGGATAAGGTATCAGCTATGAGCTATGAGCTATCACCTATCAGCTACGAGCTATCAGCTATGAGCTATGTGCTATCACCTATCAGCTATCATCTACAAACTACCAGCTACGAGCTATGAGCTATCACCTATCAGCTACGAGCTATCAGCTGTCAGCTATCACCTACCAGCTGCTAATCTACTGCCCCAACCGCGCTCGCTCCTCCTCCACAATACTCGCATCCAGCTTCTTAAACAGCGGTGACGGCTTGCTGAAAGGCTTGCCAGGTGTGAGCTCGACCGACTTCCACAGGTCTTCACCCTTAGCAGTCAAAGACTCACCCGGTTCATAAAGCATCACCCGGTGCGTGCTGAGTTCATCGGTGATTTCCTGGGTCACCAATTTACCAAACAGAGGAACCTCATACCCTAAAAATCTATGCAATTGTTCACTGGTATGCGGTAGGAAGGGTGAGAAAATCACCTTCAACCAATCAATCGCCTGCATCGCTGTGTAGATCGACTTAGCCGCCTGGTCTTTATCCTCTTTAATCTCAAACCAGGGTGCTGAGGTATCTAAATATTTATTAACCTCCGCTGCAAGGCGCATCCCCTCCTGGAGGGCAGCCCGCAGTTTCACCGCTTCCATATGGGCTTCAACATTGGCAAAACCCTCACGTATTGATGCCAGCAGCGCCCTGTCACCCTCACGCAGCTCACCAGGGTCCGGCACCTGTCCCTCCCAATACTTATAAGCGAAGGAAAGCACACGGTTGGCTAAATTGCCCCAGGTTGCAACCAGTTCGTTATTATTGCGCTGATAAAACTCTTCCCAATCCCAATCGGAATCCCGGGTTTCAGGCATGTTTACCGTCAGGTAATAGCGCATCGGGTCTGGGTCATAGCGCTCAAGGAAATCCAATCCCCAAACAGCCCAATTTTTGCTGCCAGAAAGCTTTCGGCCTTCCAAATTCATGAACTCATTGGCTGGAATATCATAAGGCAGCACCAGGGGTTCGGGATCCTCTGCACCCATCTTTTCGTCAAAGGATTCACCCACCCCGATCAATTCTGCCGGCCAGATGATGGCATGGAAAGGGATATTGTCCTTGCCGATGCAGTACAGAGTCCGGGAGTTGGGATTGGTCCACCAATTGTGCCAGGCTTCTGGCTGATCGTGCAAACTCGCCCATTCGACCACGCTTGACAGGTATCCAATCACCGCTTCAAACCAAACATACATGCACTTCTCATCCCATCCCTCGACCGGTACGGGCACGCCCCAGCTGAGGTCCCGGGTGATTGGTCGTCCGTGCAATCCTTCACTCTCGATCTGACCCAGGGACTGCTTGATCACATTTGGCCGCCAGTAATCCTGTCGCTCTCGTAAAAAATCCCCAACCCGGTCCTGAAGTTTTTCAAGATCCAGGTAGAAATGGGTGGTTTCCCGCAGCTCTGGCGTCGAGCCGTCAATCTTGGACTTTGGATCAATCAACTTTTCAGCTTCCAATAAATGACCGCAATTATCACATTGATCGCTGCGTGCACCGGGTTTTCCGCAAAAATAACAGGTGCCCTCGACGTAGCGATCCGGAAGGAAGCGTGCCTGCTCCGTTGAATACCACTGCATGGATGCTTCAGTGTAAAGATAGCCGTTTTCCTTCAAAGAAAGGAACAGCTTCTGCGCCACATCAAAGTGATTGCTGGTGTGGGTGCTGGTGAAGATATCGTAAGTTAAGCCCAATTTTTGGAACAGCTCAATGAATTCGGCGTGATAGCGTTTGTAAACTTCCTCTGCTGTGGTCCCCTCTTCATCTGCACGTACAGTGACCGGTGTGCCGTGTGAATCAGAACCGGAGACCATCAAGACGTCCCTGCCCCGCAGGCGGTGGTACCTGGCAAGGATATCCGCCGGCAGGTAAGCCCCGGTGATGTTTCCGACGTGAATTTTAGCACTGGCATAAGGCCACGCGACGGCAATAAGCACTGGTTCTGACATAAAACACCTCATTCAAAATAATTTATTCGATAATAAAAACAAAAAAACTGGCCTCAGCCAGCCTATCCTCCGGAGGTGACGCGTCACCTGATGTTATGCTTCTGGCAAGCATAACCCCGGAAAACCAGACATGACCATGATAAAAACTATCTGCCTCATTATGCAATTATTATACAGGATAGTGTCCCATCTTTCAATAAAAATTTTTAGAATTTAAAGATAATCCTTTAGCTGCCTGGCTTTATGGGGATGACGGAGCTGCCGCAAAGCTTTTCCCTCAATTTGCCGAATGCGTTCCCGCGTCAAACCAAATTTCTCCCCCACTTCCTCAAGGGTGTACGCACGCCCGCTGTCCAACCCAAACCGCAGCTTTAAGATCCGTGCTTCCCTGGGCGAGAGGGTATTAAGCACTTCGTTGATCTTATCATGCAGCATGGATTTATAAGTCGCTTCCATCGGGGAGGGCGTATCCTCATCCTCGACAAACATACCCAATTCTGAGTCCTCTTCATCACCGACGGGGGTTTCGAGAGAAAGGGGAAGCATCGAAACGCGCATCATCCACTGCACTTTTCGGATTTCCACATTCAT
>LGHA01000076.1 GCA_001508595.1 Anaerolineaceae bacterium 46_22
TTTCCCAATGGGGTGCTTCGTATCCCGTCTCTTCCATCAGTTCACGTTTTGCAGCCGCCAGGGGTTCCTCACCCTTTTCAATATAACCCCCAACCGGAGCCAATGTACTGCCCTGGACGCTGTATTTTGCCTGTCGAAAGATCAAAAATTTTCCTTCAGTTGTAATAACGACCACATTGGCAAAATCAGGCGTGATCAACCATGCCCAATCCTCAATAATTTTGCCATCCGGTAAGCCGACCTGGTGTTTTTCAACTTTAAGAAAGGGGGACATATCCAGTATCAATTCTCTGGAAAGTGTTTTCATCAGCTTTGTATTATTCATCTTGTTCTTTCTATTTATCTGCTGGCTGGACGCCCAAATCCTGTGCTGAAACTTGCAAACCTTTAAAATTTTCAAAAGTCAGGTCCCTAAAATCAAAGTCCATCCTGGCCTTGAGCGCTTCAAAAAGGCCGAGGTAATTGATCGTCATTCCCTTTGAGAAGTCCAGCCCAAGCATCATTGAGACGCCTTCAATTAACGTGTTGTTGGGGGCTTCTATTTCCACAAAATTACCAAAGGGCATTTCGTCCAGGACCACCACAACATCCCCCAGTTTGTACATGCTGCGGTATTTCTCATAAGTGACCACCACGCGATAGCCGAGAGCTTCAAATAGCTTCTGGACCATACGGGCATCATCAGCATTAAACTCAATCTCTGTTCGTGCAATCACGCCGCCTTCCACACGCGCATTCGCCTTGTAGGTCACGCTCACCCTGTCATCCGTCCGAATGCGCAGTAACCGCCCCTGGCGCGCCAGTTCATGACACTCGCTCTGCAATTTTTTCTAAATCTTCAATGTAGAATTTAATTTCTCTTTCTTGCATTTCCATCAAATTATTATCCTTGCTAATAATCCTTTTCAAAATACTGCTGAACCCGTTTCAAGCGCAGCATTCCAAAAACCAGGCTCAACCACAAGATGGTGAGCAGCAGCATGAAAGGCCAGTTTTGTTTGGCATTAGGGTCCTGCCATAAAAATAAACGCTCAAACCAGTATACCCCCGGGTACAGGAGTGCTGTGATGCGAATCAGCGTTGGCGTCCAGTGTGCTCGGTTGATCAGTCCCCACACTACCGGCAAGCCAGCCAAGCCCCACATAATACCAGCGCCGATCAGGTAGCGATGAATGCTTGGTGAAACCAAACCCGGGATCAGGTCCTGACCCTGCAGCGCAGCTGCAAAGCGCAGCCATCCCAGGATGATCCACAGTAGGTAGACCCACAGAATGATCTTTAGAGGAAAGGGCCGGCGCTCTTTGTTCGTTTGGGTTTCATCCCGCTGGGGTCTCTTTTCGTCCATGAGTCCTTAAGATGCGTCCTGGTCGGTTGGTTTTGTGTCAATTGTTGAGAAATCCACATCGCTGAGGTAACCCAAGCGAGCCAGTGCTGAGGCAACTTTATCTGCTGCTCCTGGCTCGATGATGGCTGCTGTCGGTCCGAGGGGGTCGCTGATAAAACGCCCTGCTGGCGAATCGCGCAAAGCTCCTAAAATTTTCGGATCTTCCACCTGCAGGATCATGGCAGGATGAATTTTTACCTGTCCGTGATTTTTGTCCCACTGGTGAAGGGCTTTGATCAAACTTGGCGGCGGTGCTTCGCCGTATTTATTGAGAACTGTCTCAAGGTGCGATGGCTTCAAACCCTGTTCAGATGCCGCCTGTAAGGACCGGGGCGTGACTTGATAGGAATAAATCCCCTCTTGCTCACCAAGCCACTGGCAAAATCGCGACACCTGGTAGCGGGCAATGCGCGGCGTCAGGGTGCCGGCTGTGATGGTCGCATCTGAGTAAGCTTTGATGGTTTGATCTTCGTTTGGTGCATTTGGGGTTGGCTTGCCCAATAGCAGATCTGAAGCCCAATCTGAAAAGCGGAACGCCTTAACCGGGGCATCGACAGCCGGTGATGCAAGGTCCATCAGCCCGAGCCAGTGCATGGGACCCGTGATCATAAACCGAATTAAGGCACCGTCCACAGCGTCCCAATGCTTGAAACCCGCCAGGGACTCATCGGTCTGGGCGTCTCGAATTAACCAGGAGTCAAAATCTCCTGCGGGACGCTGAAAATCGGGTTTGCGTTCATAAATTGATTCGACAAAGGAATCCAGGTGCCACCATTTATTCTCCGGTACTTCGCCCAGGATATCTAAAAGGAAATCGCGCGTCCCTTTTGGGTCGTTATGCCAGGCACCCTCACAAACCAGGCTCGGAACAAGGTGCAATTCATTAAACAAGGGAGACTCACGCCAACCGCGCACCAACCAGGCAAGGGCTTTTCCGCGGGGCATTTCTAGAAAAGGGCGGGCATCTTCAGGGACGGGCTGTTCGCTGGAGGTGATTAGTTTCATCGCCGAAAGAAGTGCATAAACCACTTCGAAGGGCGGCTGCCAGTCTTCTACATCAGGGGATCGTTTTGGGTCTTCCATGCGTAAAGCTGCCAGCAGGGTGCAGGTATGATCCAGAACGCGGTCATTGGCATGCCAAATAGCAGCCTTCTCCCCGGGCGAAGCAGCCCTGCCTGGCGGCTCTGGTCCGGTGGGTAAAGGGGGCGGCAGCATGCTTAATAAATCATCCGGAATATAGGCGCATTCCTGCAGTTCTCCCTCTCGCATTAAGAAATCACGGCCGATCAAACCCCGATACCAGAGCACCTCTGTGGATGAAATCGGCTCAAGATAGGGTTTTTCACGGTCACGCTTTCCAGGACCAACCTCGCGTAACTGCCCAAATTTCAGTGTGAATCGAGGCCATGCCATCCAGCCGTTGTTGAGGATCAGGGCATCCAGCGCCTGGCGTACGCCGTCAGGCAGGGCATCAACAATCTCGAGGACTAATTCAGTGTTAAGCAAGGAGCGAGTTAATTTTGGAAGCGCAGTGCGGGCATCCGGCGCAGAAAGATCCACGCCCCACAATGAGGCGATGATTTGTAAAAATCCCAGGTCATGGTTTCTTAATCGGTGTTCTAAATCAGGCATCGCATTGTGAGTATACATCAATTTTTGAGATCGTCAAAATAAAGTTCGCAAAAGGAGGAAAACGAGTAATATTTCATAGGTTTAATTTGGGCATTGTCCTCCCCCCTGGGCTTTCCTTTACAAACCTCCGTAAATTGGATAAAATAGGTAATAACAGTATTTTCTATCTTTATGGTCGAAAATACAAACTAAGAGATCATTTATCTTTTATAGAAGAGAGTTTTTGATATGCAAATAACACGTCAGGCAGATTATGCACTTCGCGCCATGCTTTATCTGGCAAGGGAATATCCCAAGAAGGATGAGCGTGCTGCCACCAGTAAGATCGCAGAAGAGCAGGAAATACCAGCATCCTTTTTGGCAAAAATTATTTCCCAACTTTCTATTGCTGGTTTAATTCAAACCTTTCGCGGTGCCAATGGCGGCGTTAGATTGGCACGCAAACCAGAAGAGATTTCCCTGCTGGATGTCGTCGAAGCGATTGACGGGCCGATCACCCTTAACGAATGCGTTCCTAGCCCCTCCGTGTGCGCCTTCGGTGATAACTGCCCTATCCATGATATTTTTTTTGACGCACAAGCTCAGCTGGTCAGAAACCTGAAGGCGGCAACTTTCGATAAATTGCTTGAAATGGAAAAAGTCAAAGCTGAAGTATAGTCCTTCCTGGAAAATCCTCATCTTTACACCGGGTTACCATTTTGCCCCTTTTTGAATCATTTTCCTCAAAATGGATTAACACCCACCTTTATTGGTGGGAATTTATTAACTGAAGTCTGTCATTCACCTATTGATCATTATGGACCCTCTATTAATTGTTATTGTCGTCATTCTTGTTGTCGTCATTGGATATATCCTCAGCCGACCATTCGATAATCTGCCGGAAGCGCCAATCGCTCCATCCCAAGAAAGTGATCGCCTGCAAGCTTATCAGAACATGCTGGATGAAATAAAATCCCTTCAGCGTGAACGGAATTCTGGGGGTGATATTGAAGCGATTGAAAAGCAGATCAACGCGAAGAAACAAGAAGCCGCAGATCTCCTGCGTCAGATCAATCCCTCCTTGGATAATGAGTCGAATTCCTGAGGGGCTTATCTCCATGAGATATAATTGAAGCAATATGTCTGCACAACCCTCTGATACCAACCGCCAGATTGTGGTCAATGACCTGGTGAAAAAATATCACGCAAGGTCGGTTCTTAATCACCTGTTTATCACCATGGATAAGGGTGCATTATGCATCCTGGTCGGTGACAATGGCGTCGGGAAGACCACCCTGCTGCGCATTCTGGCCGGTTTGGTACGCCCTGACAGCGGTGAGATCGCCATTGGTAATTCTAGCTCATCCAGGGAGCCGCAGCACCGCCGGATGATCGGATACCTTGGCCATCACTCCATGCTTTACCAGGATCTGAACGCTATTGAGAATTTGACCCACTATGCCCGGCTTTATCAACTGACCCAGGCTGAGAAGATTGTTTCCGAATCGATCCAATCCGTTGACCTTAAAAATAGCCAGTACCAGATGGTTCGCACCTATTCGCGGGGCATGCAGCAGCGTTTGTCCGTTGCACGATCATTGCTGCACGACCCTGAAGTGCTGTTACTTGATGAACCTTATACCGGCCTTGACAAACAGGGCGCCCAATTTCTTGATATGCGTCTGCAAAGCCTTCATCGGCAGGGAAAAACCATTTTTCTGGCTGCCCACCGCCCTCACAGGCTTTTATCATTTGCTTCACATGTTGCCTGGTTAAAGGATGGGGCAATTGCTGAGTACAGCCCTGTTCAGGATATCCCGGGGCACCCGGATTTAGCAGCGTATTTACAGGAGTCCGCATGAATCCTTTTCGGGACTACCTGTCTGCAGTCTGGAACATCCTGCGCAAAGACCTCCAGGTGGAGTGGCGCGGTCGGCAAGGTGTGCCGGTGATGCTGGTGTTTTCATTGTTGGTGGTATTTCTATTCAACTTTGCCCTGCAGCTGTCACCCGATTTGCAGGCGGGATTGGCGGCTGGTTTGCTCTGGGTTTCTCTGGCTTTTGCATCCACCCTGGGATTAAACCGCAGCGTCAGCCTGGAGCAGGAGAATAAAGCCATGGATGGGATGCTCATGGCCCCTGTTGACCGGTCTGCAATTTATTTTGGTAAAGTCCTCAGCAATTTCAGCTTCACATTCCTGGTCGGGCTTGTACTGCTGCCAGTTTTCAGCCTGTTCTACCAGCAGAACATGTTCAAACCCATGCTGGTGCTGGTGATGGTCCTTGGGTTGGGCGCTTATACCAGCCTTGGTACCCTGCTGGCAGCTCTCAGTATCCAAACCCGTACGCGGGACGTCTTGCTGCCCGTTTTGCTCTACCCCCTGGCTTTACCGATCCTAATTGCGGCAGTAGAATCAAGCCGCAGCATTTTAGCCGGGCAGCCCATTGCCGATTACCAGAGCTGGATGACTTTCCTCCTGGCGGGCAATATCCTTTTTACAGCTGCTGGCCTGATGTTTTTTGAAACAATATTAGAGGAGTGATTTTGACGAAGAAGCCAAAACTCTTAAGCTTATTAGATATCCTGTGCCTGATTTTAGTGCCTGGTGCCCTGGTTTTGATCCTGTTCTTCACGCCTATTGAACGCGTGATGGGCCCGGTGCAAAAGGTATTTTATTTTCATGTGTCTGCTGCCTGGGCTGGTATGCTCAGTTTTTTGATTGCAGCCGTGGCGGGCGGCGTTTATCTTTCTACCCGAAAACAAAAATGGGATTGGCTGTCCCTATCTTCTATTGAGGTAGGTCTGGTATTTGGGCTGATTGCCATCCTGAGCGGCATGATCTGGGCACAGCCGATTTGGAACACCTGGTGGGTGTGGGACCCGCGCCTGACGACCACTGCTATTATGGAATTGATCTACCTGGCTTATTTTATCTTACGCAGCAGCCTGAATACACCCGAATCCCGGGCGCGGTTGGGTGCAGTGTATGCCATTGTCAGTGCAGCCACCGTCCCACTGACTTTTTTCTCCATTCGCTTATTCCGCACCATTCACCCGGTGGTGATCGCTGCAGGCGGAAGCGGCGAGAGCGCCTTCAATATGACACCGCGCATGCTGCTGGCTTTTTTCGTCAGCTTGTTTGTTTTCACGCTGCTGCTGATTGACCTGGTCTGGCATCGCAGCCGGCTGGCAAGGCTTCAAGCCGTCAACCGTGGGGAAGGGGTTTGATATGCCCGCTGACACAATGACTGAAATGATCTTGGGCTTTAGCGTCATTATGGGTGTTTTGGTTGTTTATATTCTGACGCTGGCTGCTCGAATAAGGCGCGCTCAAGCTAAAGATGAGTTTTCATCGGAAAATCAATCCGAATCCTGATCAAAAAATGTCCCATTTATATTAATCCAATAGTTTGTTAACGATCTTCTATGACTCCCTCAGTATCCTTATACTACGTAATCAAAGTAACTTGAAGTTGAGGAGATCGAATTATGTCAAAAATTATTGGAATTGACCTAGGGACAACCAACAGCGTCGTTTCTGTGGTCGAGGGCGGCACCGCCACAGTGATTCCAACGGCGGAAGGTTCACGCCTTCTCCCCTCAGTTGTCGCATTTAATAAAAATGGCGAACGTCTGGTCGGGATCCCCGCCAAACGTCAGGCCGTT
>LGHA01000077.1 GCA_001508595.1 Anaerolineaceae bacterium 46_22
TGATGGTTCAATCCCATAAAACGCGTAAAATCCGATATATTTGTGGGGAATTAGATTGGTTATTTCCCAGAAATTAGAGTTTTTTCACTAGAGTCTTTATATGCTTTAATAACGCAAAATTGCCGCAATATTGCCGGCTTCTTTCAACGGCTCAACATCTTCTAATACTTTCACCTCGGCGTTGTTTTTCAATGTATCTCGCACAGCTAATTCAACTGCTGTGTCAATTCGCTCAAATGTATCACCGCAGAAAGGACAGGTATCTAATTCCTGCGTTGTCAGCAGTCCACAGCCTTTGCAGCGGTAGCCTTCCTGCTCAAATTCCTGGCTGACCAGCAAAATTCTAACCCGACCTTCATGAATTGCATTCATTGTATCAATTAGACCGATCACACCATTGCTGCCTTTAGCAGCCAGGGTAACTGCCTGGTTGACCAAAAATTTGTTAACTTTCTTTTGGGCATCCAGGGCTTCTTTTGTTGTTTGTTCCAAAACTTCAGAATGGCTTGCAAGCATGCTCATTGGAAATTCACCCACAATAAGCGACTGCCACGATTTTGGCAGTTCATCTTTGAATCGGGCAATATTATTATCCGTTCCACCGATCATGATCCGTCGGATGTGGTGATGTTCAAAAAAGTCCGTTGCTTCACTGATTACTTCTTTGATGTTTTTCTCAATAATATTTTCGACATTACCGCTGGCATCTGCGCCGCCCATACGCCCGTGCATGGCATTGCCGCCGCCTCGTTTTGTTTGCTTTACCTCATCTCCGGTGAAACCTTCCATCTCGCTTAATTCACCCAAATTGAACGAAAAGAATCGGGCACCTTCTTTATCGACCAAAACAACCCCCCATCCAGTAAAAGTGTCTAATAAATTTACTAATGGGCGGATCGTCGGATGTTTTCCAACATAAACCTTATCCGGTAAGGACACATTGAATTGATAGGTTTTGAAAAAATCGGCTGCCTGATCTGAAAAAACTGCCAAACCCTTTGCAGCCCAATCGTACTCAAGATTCACATAATGTTCGATTGCTTGAACATCTTCTGGGAGGTCAATCGCTTTCAATAAGTTTCGGAGCCGAAGTTTTGATGCTTCGGTATTCATATCGGTAGGATCCGTACTCAGGTAAAGACTTACAACCTGGTTTTCTGCGGAATAGTCCAAAAGCGCTTGCAGGTCTTTTTCGGAAAACATATTTGCCTCCATTGATCTTGTGAAATTATTAAGGTGAGTGCCTGATTTGCAAGATCAAGCTTAATATAATTTTATCTTAAACCAAATTCTTTATCAAAAATTGAGAGGAACATTGCTTAAATTAATAAGAAAAACGCCGCAGTCCAAAAACTGCGGCGTTATCAACGATTATCGTACAGATGCAGGTCTTTCACCCAGCACCACGGTGAAATCCATTTCCTCGCCATCTCTCAAGACGGTTAAGGTGATCTCATCACCCGGTTTTTTGTTGAGCATCATGTAGCTCAACATATCGCTGAACTGGAGCATTTCACGCCCATCTACGCCAATGATCAGGTCACCGCCAGCGAACATCCCCTGTACTTGCGTGGGTTGATTGCCTGCCCTGATGCCTGCCTGATCAGCAGGACCACCCGGAACAATTTCAGCTACGTAAGCGCCTGTTGCCTGGGATAAGCCTAAAAATTCAGCCTGTGTCAAGGATAATGATGAAAGTGCAGATAATCCTAGATAAGGATAATTGTAGGTGCCGCCTTCTTTAAGCGCGGGCAGAACAAGTTTTAAAATATTGGATGAAACGGCAAAACCGATACCTGTATTCGCGGCGCCACCTTCCAGTGTGCTCCCGCTTGTTTGAATAGCTCGGTTGATACCAACCACCTCGCCGTTCAAATTCAATAAAGGACCACCCGAATTACCGGGGTTGATGGTGGCATCCGTTTGTATCAAGTCGCCTGCGGAAAAATACGAGCCTGATTCTGTTTGCCGAATGGACTCAAGTGTGCGTCCACGAGCAGAGACGATGCCAGTGGTCATTGTGCCGCTTAATCCATAGGGGTTCCCGATGGCAATCACCGTTTGCCCGACGAGCACCCGATCAGAATCTCCCAGCGTTAAGGGATAAAGCTCATCCGGGTCAACGTTAACCTGAATAACTGCCAGGTCGGAATCAAGGTCTTCCCCGATGACCTCGCCAAACACTTTCAAGCCGCTTTGGAAATGGACTTCCACTTCCTCTGCGCCATCGACAACATGATAGTTGGTCACAATATGACCTTCTTTGTCGATGACAAAACCCGATCCAAGTCCCCCACCAAATTGTGAGTAAACCTGGATAGATACCACACCCGGGCTAACCTGGTCATAAAGGTTGACCAGTGCGTCTTCCAACAGGACCTTGTTTGGTATTAATACCTCCGTCATTTGAGTAACTTCGGTCTCCGGTCGGACTTCAACAACCTCTTCTGGAACAATTGGCGTTGGTTCCATTTGCCTTGTGAAGAAGGGCAAGCTTGGGATAGAACAGGCCATCATTGCCAAAATCAAAACACTAAGAATTAACCATAGTCGAAATTTGCGTGATTTCATGTCGGTTTCCTTTCTTTCTCAATACACCATCTTAGCCCAAAATCGTAAGATAGGTATTAACGATCAGGATCATGGTTTGATATACGTTTTAAGGCCGAAATGTCTTAGATTGTCTTTCGGTTTTCAATAAGCTTAAGTTTATACACTTAGCTGAATTATTCAAATATGTGTCAATGGTTTGACCAAGTTTGCCTACCTGAGGCTAACCTTGACGCTAAAATCGGATTATGCTACTATCCTATTAACATCATATTCAGAAAATTTATATCTTTTCAAAAGAAGGAGATGCAGCAATGACCAAAAAAATAGGGATTGTCATTGTCAGCCTTGTGCTTTTCTCCCTGGGTCTTTCCGGGTGTAAAATGCCCGCTTCACAGGCGCCAGAAACGCCAACGGGCGAGATTAAAACCACCCCCATTGTCATTCAAACCGATGCGCCTGCAATGGTCACGCAAACAGAAGTGGCAAAAACAGCAGAAGCAACATCCGGGGAACCTGAAACAAGCCCCACAAGTACGCCTGAACCCACAAGGGTTATTGCTGTTCCCACGGTTACTCGACCTGCGGAATATACCCTGCAAGAAGGCGAATACATCTATTGTATTGCCAGGCGTTTTAACGTTGATCCTGCTGATATTCTGGAGGCAAATGGGCTTGGTGAAAATGATCTCCTCAGCCCGGGTGATACTTTGGTTATTCCGCAAACTGGTTCCTGGGAGGGTGCGGGACGTGTTCGAAATCCACACCCGGATACCTACACCGTTGATCCGGGCGACAATATTTACTCTGTTGCCTGTTATTATGGTGATGTCTCACCTGAGGCGATCATTGCTGTCAACGAATTACAAGAACCCTATGATCTCACTCCCGGGCAAACACTACAAATTCCATAAAGTCAGGAACTAAATAAAAATTCAATGCAACGGGCTGCGCTTATCAATTTTATAAGAGCGCAGCTTTTTAGTTAAATGAGGTGCAAAATGGACAATCGAATAATTGGGAAAGAATATTATTATCGGGGACATGTGTTTGATGTTTCCAAGGTTCATGTCAAATTACCGGATGGTCGTGAGCGAGGTTATGACCTGGTGGAACACAGTGATTCAGTGACCATTGTGCCCGTTTCTGCGGATGGACTTCTTTACTTCGTCGCCCAGCACAGAATTGGGGCTGGTCAAGAACTTTTGGAGTTGCCAGCAGGAGTGCTCGACAATGATGAGCAACCAATTAAAGCTGCCAATCGAGAACTGCAGGAAGAAATTGGCAAAGCTGCTGGTGAACTCCAGGAACTGGGTGGTTTTTATCTTGCTCCCGGCTATTCCGATGAATTCATGCTTGTTTATCTTGCGACGGGTTTGTATGAGTCACCCCTTGATCCTGATGAGGATGAATTTTTACAAATCGTCACAATGCCAGTTGAGGAAGCTTATCAAAAGGCTTATTCTGGTGAAATATCCGATGGCAAAACACTGGCTTCCTTATTGCTTGCAAAACCCTTTCTCATTCCTTAATTCTTATTTTTAAGCTGCCTTATTGGAAGGTCCGATATTACTGTTGTGTCTTCAAAAGTATACGGACATGACATGACTCAACAGCGAATGTGAAAAAAATAACATAAATATTCCCCTGAATCAGGTTATACTTAATGTTTGGATAAGTCTAAATGGATCGACCTGGAATTATCCCAATTTTTTGCACATCACTATTTGTTCTACAGATAATAAAAGGAGAATATTAATGAAACGTCAAATGGTAATGACTGATGCCAACGAAGCAACGGCCTGGGTCGCTTACCGGTTGAACGAGATAATCGCGATCTACCCGATCACGCCCTCGTCTCCGATGGGTGAGTATGCCGATGCTTGGTCGGCACGAGGTATTCCTAATATCTGGGGAACTGTCCCGGATGTTACAGAAATGCAAGCTGAGGGTGGTGCTGCAGGCGCAGTCCATGGTGCGCTGCAAGCTGGCGGCCTGACCACAACCTTCACCGCTTCCCAGGGTTTGCTGTTGATGATCCCCAATATGTACAAAATTGCCGGTGAATTGACCCCAGCAGTATTCAATGTGAGTGCTCGTTCAGTAGCAGCCCAGGCGCTTTCTATCTTCGGCGACCACACCGATGTGACCGCTGCACGCGCCACTGGCTTTGCAATGCTTGCCAGCGGCTCCGTCCAACAAGCACAGGATATGGCACTTATCGCCCAGGCAGCGACCC
The DNA here is from genome assembly GCA_001508595.1 of Anaerolineaceae bacterium 46_22. GTDB lineage: Bacteria > Chloroflexota > Anaerolineae > Anaerolineales > Anaerolineaceae > Brevifilum. The sequence goes on from LGHA01000077.1 coordinate 4,790, forward strand.
TTCGCAGCCGTGTGCCTTTCCTGCATTTTTTTGACGGCTTCCGAAACTCCCATGAGATTTCAAAGATCGAACGCCTGGATGAGGCAGATCTTGCCGCTTTGATCGATGACGATTTAATTGCGCAGCATCGTGCACGTGCGCTTTCACCAGATCATCCAGTGCTGCGCGGTACCGCCCAGAATCCTGACGTTTTCTTCCAGGGTCGTGAAACGGTCAATCCTTTCTATGATAAGACCCCTGAAATTGTCCAGGATGTGATGGATCAATTTGCGGAGCAGGTTGGGCGCTCCTATCACCTATTTGATTACACAGGTGCCCCAGATGCTGAGAGAGTGATTGTATTAATGGCTTCCGGAACGGAAACAGCAGAAGAAACCGTAAAACATCTTGCAGCAAAAGGTGAGAAGGTAGGCGTGCTTTCCGTTCGCCTGTATCGACCTTTCTCTGTAAAGCATATGATGGAAGCATTACCCAAGACCGTTAAGGTTATCGCGACACTTGATAGAACGAAGGAACCAGGCGCCAGCGGTGAACCTCTCTATTTGGATGTTGTCAATGCTGTCGATGAGGGCATGGAATTGGGAATTGCACCATTTGATAAGAAACCAAAGGTGATTGGTGGACGTTACGGTCTTTCCTCGAAGGAATTTACACCTTCGATGGTCAAGGGTGTCTTTGATGAAATGAGCAAAGAAAAACCCAAGAAACACTTTACCGTTGGTATTTATGACGATGTTACCCACACCAACCTGGATTGGGACCCAAGCTTTGAAATATTGGGTAAGGATGTTGTCCAGGCGATGTTCTTTGGCCTCGGTGCAGATGGCACTGTCAGCGCAAATAAGAACTCGATCAAGATCATTGGTGAAGATACAGATAATCATGCCCAGGGTTACTTCCAGTATGACTCGAAGAAATCCGGGGCAGTAACAGTTTCTCACCTGCGCTTTGGGCCTGATCCCATTCGTGCTCCGTATCTTATCGCAGAGGGGGAGGCAGATTTCCTCGCCTGTCACCAATTCTCCTTCCTTGAGAAATTTGACATGCTCAAATATGCCCGACCCGGCGGCATTTTCTTACTCAACAGCATCTATGAACCTGAAGAGGTTTGGGATCACCTCCCGGCAAAAGTCCAGGAAGCAATGATCAAGAAAGACCTTCAATTCTATGCTATTGATGCTTACAAAGTTGCTGAAAAGACCAATATGGGTCAGCGCATCAACAC
>LGHA01000002.1 GCA_001508595.1 Anaerolineaceae bacterium 46_22
AGCTTCCGTCGTCAGGATCATAGCAGCAATGGATGCTGCATTTTCCAGGGCACCACGGGTCACCTTGGCAGGATCAATCACACCGTCTTCAATCATGTCAACATATTGTTCAGTCAGGACATTATATCCGATGTGTTTATTGTTTTCTTTTTCCTGAGCCCTGCGGACATTCTCTACCACAACCGAGCCATCCTGGCCGGCGTTAGCAGCAATCTTGCGCATGGGGATCTCAAGCGAATTTCGGACAACATTGACACCAATTTGTGCATCGGTGCTTTCCATTTGGAGACCATCGAGTGCTTTGATGGCATTGATCAATGCGACACCGCCGCCGGAAACAATCCCTTCCTCAACCGCTGCACGGGTTGCGGAGAGCGCGTCTTCAACACGGTGTTTCTTCTCTTTGAGCTCGGTCTCGGTCGCTGCGCCAACACGGATGATGGCAACACCGCCAGAGAGTTTGGCTAATCGTTCTTGCAGTTTCTCGCGGTCATAATCGCTGGTTGAATTTTCAATTTCAACACGGATTTGCTCAATACGACCCTTGATGGCATCGGCATCACCTTTGCCGCCAACGATGGTTGTATCGTCTTTGGTGCTGGCAACTTTCTCAGCCTGACCCAGATCCTGGATCGTTACGGTCTCAAGTTTGCGCCCGGTTTCTTCTGAAATGACGGTTGCGCCGGTCAATGTGGCAATATCCTGCAGCATTGCCTTGCGGCGGTCACCAAAACCTGGTGCCTTGATGGCTAAAACGTTCAGCATACCGCGTAATTTATTGAGTACCAGTGTTGCCAATGCTTCACCGTCGATATCTTCAGCAACAATCACTAATTCGCGTTTGCCAACCTGCACAAGTTTCTCGAGCAGCGGAACAATATCTGCTGCGGCTGAAACCTTCTTGTCATAAACAAGAACATGGGCATCCTCAATCACAGCTTCCATATTTTCCGCATCAGTGACAAAGTAGGGCGAAATATAACCACGATCAAATTGCATACCTTCAACATATTCGGTCTCAAATTCAAGGCCGCGTGATTCTTCAACCGTGATAACGCCGTCTTTACCGACTTTATCCATCACTTCTGCAATCAGTTCGCCGATTTCGCGTTCCTGTGCGGAAATGGTGGCAACATTCGCAATTTCTTCTTTGGTGGTGATGTCAATTGCCTGCTCAAGGATTGAATCTGAAACGGCTTTTGCAGCAGCTTCAATACCGCGTTTGAGGAGCATTGGGTTTGCACCAGCAGCCAGGTTCTTGAGACCTTCAGTAACAATAGCATGTGCCAGAACAGTGGAGGTGGTTGTACCATCGCCAGCAATGTCATTGGTCTTTGTGGCTGCTTCTTTTAAGAGCTGAGCGCCCATATTCTCAAAGGGATCTTCCAGTTCAATTTCTTTTGCTACGGTCACACCATCGTGTGTGATTGTGGGGGAACCGAATTTCCGGTCAATTGCAACATTACGGCCTTTTGGGCCAAGTGTGGTCGCCACAGATTTGACGACGACATCAATACCCGCTTTTAAAGATCGTCGGGCGTCTTCAGAAAACTTAAGTTGTTTTGCCATTTCTTATTACTCCTTGGTTCTTGTCGATTACTCGTTCAACTTGGCGAGAATGTCACTTTCTCGCATGATTAATAATTTTTTGCCTTCGTACTTGATCTCAGTGCCAGCATACTTTGCAAACAAGACTGTATCGCCTTCTTTAACCTCAAGCGCCATATGGTCGCCATCATCATTGCGCTCGCCTGGACCTGCTGCAAGGACGGTACCCTTCTGGGGTTTTTCCTTGGCTGTTTCGGGAAGCACGATGCCTCCAGCGGTGATTTCTTCTTCCTCAATGGGTTGTACTACAAGCCTGTTTCCCAAAGGTTTTATTGAGATTGCCATTCGTTCCTCCATTTAAAATTAGTGATTAAAAATTATTTTATTCATCATTTTAGCACTCTTATCCTGAGAGTGCTAACAACTTAATCTTACCTTTGTTCAAAAATGGCGTCAAGGGATTTTTGGGTGATTCTTACAAATTTTTTACATTCACCCATCAAATATTTTACGGTGTTGATTCCTCTGGTGTTGGCGTCTCTTCCGGTTCTGGCACGGTGTATGTACAAACTTCTTCTCCCGCCCTAACGATGCTCATAATTGAAGGATCATCCGCATACCGTGCCCGAAGCTGGTCAAAAATCCCCATCGCTTTTTCGCACTTATCATCTCCCTCCCGGTGCAAACCAGAAAGGACCGAACCATAGGTGAAATAATAGACCACCGTGCTGTCCGTTAAGGGCAAACCCTCTACTGAAACCATGGGATCGACTTCGGGATCACACTCTCGAATTTCACAGCTTTGGGCTGCATCACAGCCTTCAATAGCACACTCAAAGGCAGGGATCGCGCCCTCATAGTTGCGTGACTTGTGGTAAACCACCCCTAATTGTCCATAAACATCCGGGCTGGCAGGTGTAAACTCTAGCGCTCGATTAACATTCAATGCCGCAGCAAAAAATTCCCCGTCCTGGGCATAAGTGTTGGCAATTGCTAAATAAGGGATGGGATCAATAATGCCAAGCTGTTCATTGAGATTCGCGGCCGTCGCGAAGTTTTCTAAAGCTTGATCATAATAGAGTTGGGAGAGATTGGGATAGAGACTCCCAAGATGCCGATAGATCCTCCCAACGGCAATATAAAGATAAGTGTAATTGGGCATAATATCGATCGCTTTTTCGTATTCCTGGATGGCAAGATTGTATTCCCCTAAGGTTTCATAGGTATAAGCCTGGATACGGTGAACATCCATTAAACCCGGGTCTCTTTCCACTGCCTGTTCAATATACTGCTGTGCCTGGTTCCATTTTTTCTGATCAACCAGAATTTCAGCATAATAGGCAAGTGCCATTGTGTTTGTGTTGTCAATCTGAAGTGCCAATACAGCTTCAGCTTCTGCCTCGTTTAATATATCTTCTGAAACATCATCCTCCACCAGAATGGGATTAGAATTCCAATCCAGCACAAACGCTCTCACAGCTAACACTTCGCTATTATTGGGTGCTAATTCTTTGGCACGATTGATCGAATCTAAAGCTTCTTGCAATCGCGCCACTTGATCAGCGTTCGTTGTCACCAGGGCAGAAGAATATGTTTGTATGCGCGCTAACTGAACATACAAATCAGGGTCATTGGGATCCATATCTATAGCTTTCTTATAAGCAGCAATCGCCGCGTTAAGATTTCCAGCTTCGAAATGGGTCTGTCCTTCGATTACAAAGGAATTTGTCGTCCGGGTTGGGGTAGGCGTGGGCATAAACAGCGGCTGAACATCCCCTTTGGCAATCCCCGTAAGCACGGTCCCGAAGAAAACAATTAAGACCAGCAATACCAATACCATATAGGGATTGTTTTGTTTGCGTTTATTTCTGAAAGTCGGTTCTTTACCCTGTAAATACATAGCTTTGATTCAATTAACTGCTAATTTAGCCTTCATCCTGTGTTTCAGGGGTACTTGTAGGCGCAGACGGCTGTTCACCTTCTTCACCATCTTCTGGTGGGGTCGGTGTTGGTGGGTTTTCCTGAAATTCCTGACAAATTTCAATAATCGCCTCAGCATTATAGACCGCCGTCTCATCATCAGGCACAGTTTGCAGCATGGCATTTGCCACCTGAACCGCTTCGTTACACCGATTAACACGTGCTAATGCCAGCCCATAACGGCTGTAATACTCCATGATCGTCATTGAATAATCCAGGGGCAAGCCTTCAACCACAGTCCCATCTTCTGTTTCACCACCCCTGACAGCCAATTCAAGGGATTCAATAGCACGATTGTATTGCAAGTCCCGGTAATACATCGATCCCAGGTTACCGTGCAAATATGGGTCGCTTGGGTCAGTGTTCACAGCCTGTTCGGCGTACTGCACAGCTTTTGCGAACTCACCAATTCGAGCATAGACCCGGGAGATATACCAGTTCGGATCCGGATTGCTTGGGTCGAGGGAATAAGCCTTTGTAAACTCAAAGACTGCCTGGTCGTAGGATTCTACAGCCAGGTAGTTCCTGCCGAGCGCCATGTGCAGGTCAGCCACAGAATCGTTCAGCTCAATTGCCGCCTGAAGCTGCTGAATTGCTTCTTCATAATTGCTGGTGATTTCCAAAACAAAGCCGCGCGACCAGCGTGCTTCCATTAACTGCGGGTTGAGCTCAAGCGCCAAACGTGATTCCTCAATGGCTGCATCAAGGGTGCCAAGCCCGCCAACATTATTGGATGACTGCAATGCCAGGATATAAGCGTAGACTGCGTGTGATAGGGCATCATTGGGGTTCAGCGCTAAACCCGCTTTTACATCAGCCTCAGCTTCAAGGTAATCACTAAGGAAACCCTTCGCCCAACCAAGCAAGGCATAAGCTTCTAGGCGTGTCTTATCCAATAAGAGCGCATTTTCAGCATTTTCTTTCGCACCTTCATAATCACCATTATAAATTTGCAGCCTGGCAAGTGTGACGTAATTTGAAATGTCCTGAGGATCTGATTTAATTGCTGCCTGGTAGGCTTCCATTGCCAGACCCGTCCTGCCTTCAGCCAGGTAAGCAGCTGCTTCATCTGAGAAGGATTGCGGACTGCGTGTGGGTGTCGGTGTTGGCAAGAAAGGCGGCGGCAATGTGGGGATAACGTAAATATTCAAGTAAACAAAAAAGCCAATAGCAAGCAGTAGAATCCCAATTAACCATGGGTTAGATGGTTTTCTGCGCCTGTTCATTGACCACTTACTGCCTTTTAAGTACATATTAGTATCATAGCACCCCGAAATAATTTCAGTCAAGCATGTCTAATCCTGCCAGAGCCGATATAAACGCAAGAATTTTACGAAAACACCCTGCAAAGAACATTTGCAAGGTGTTTAATTTCTGATTTTTTTAATTTATCGAGAGAATTTTCTCGATTTTTCCTTAATTTCTGCCGATTTACCCTATGGCTGAGCTGATCCCACTCAGGAACAATACAATCACACCCAACAAAGTATTCAACAACAAAAGGAGGCCATAAAGTTTTTGCTGCCTGGCGTCAAAGCTCATGATCTTTTTACCGAGAACGAATCTGCGATAGACTGCGATCAGGATCATCACGAAGATCAGCAAATGTTTTACCGACAGCAAGGCATTATAAGTGTTAGAAAAACTCATAAATCCCGAATAAGCCTGGGACTGTTTGCCAAGCAGTAAACCGGTAATCCATAAACCAATGATGCTGACCAAGGTAACTGTACCCAGTCGCTTTTGATAGGCAATAAGAAGCGCTCCCAACCCTTTTATTTTTTCCTTTGCGTTCTTAAAAACAGGCATAAAAGTGATGGCCGTTGTCAGCAAACCGCCAATCCACAGCGCAGTGAATACATCGTGCAATGAACGCACAACGCCAAATACAAACATCTTTGGCATAAATTTTCCCTTTCTCTAATTCGAATTACCTCTACTATAACTCCCCCAAATAACAATTTCTTCGACTAAAGTCGAAATTCACCCTGACAGCCCTTGATCATTCAAATTTTTCTGTAATTGCCTTAAGTCTATCGCTGTCAAGGATCTTGATTAGTTTACGGCTGATCGATATCAAGCCCTGGCGTTCAAATTTTTGCAGGATACGGTTGACAACATCGACTACTGTCCCTAAATGTGCAGCGATTTCTGCCTGGGTTTTCCAGGTTTGCCGCCTGACGATTCCGTCCTTTGCCTCATCAAGCAGGTAACGGGCTAATCGCTGTTCAACAGAATACAGAGATAAATTCTCAACGTGATTAAGCAAAATCTGAATTCTTTTCGCCAGGTTCACAATTACCGCCCTGGCAAAACTTGAAGATTGGTCCAGCAAGACTTCGACATCCGATTTATTGAGATAATAAATATCCGCCTTTTCCAGTGCGATGATTGTGGCCGCGTTAGGTTCCTCTGAGAAAACAGAGTATTCATTAATGACTTCCTTTGGCCCTATAAAACGTAATGTTTGCTGGCGGCCTTCTTTTGATGTCTTCTCTGACTTAAACCAGCCTTTTTCAACAAAGATGAGCTGGTCCGAAAGTTCACCTTTTAAAAGAATTATTTCATCTTTTTCCACGGCTCGATAATGCAGCAGCTTTTGGATCCTGGCAAGGTCTTCTTCCTTAAAATCCTGGAACAAGGAGAATTTTTTAAGTGTGTCAATTGGAATCAGGTTTGCCATGATCGGATTATTGCCTCCTGGGAATCACTTTGCGTTTTCCTGGTCAGACAGTTTTTTCGCCGCAGCCTGGTCCAGGAACCATACCATCTGCCCATTTTTGGGTTCAATTAATTGGATTGGCTTTTCATCAGGCTGAAAACCGCCTTCCAACACCTCAACCAGCATATCTGCCTTTGACTCCCCAACGGCAAGCACAGCAATGTGACGGGCAGCATTGATCGCATTTTTAGTTAGAGTCAATCGCCAGGTGTCCATGTCAGGGGCATAATTTTCAAAAAACCAGCGATCTTCTTCCTTTAATCCTGCAGAATGGGGGAAAAGCGAGGCTGTGTGCCCGTCATCACCCATCCCAAGAAGAACCAGGTCAAACTTCGGGTAATCGCCTTTAAAGAAATCTCTTAACGCCGCTTCGTAAGATCGGGCAGCCATGCTTGGTTCGAATTCTGCCGGGACACGGTGAACATTCTCTTCGGGAATACGGATATGATCCAACAAGGCTTTTTTGACCATACGGTAATTTGAATCCGGATGGTCTGGTGGAACACAGCGTTCATCCCCCCAGAAGAGGTGGATATTTTTCCAATCTAGCTGCTTCTTTTTTCCAGGTAACCCCAGGGTTCTGTAAATTGGCTCCGGGGTGCTGCCGCCTGAAAGGGCGACAGAAAAAATGCCGTGATCCTGTATGGATGTACGCGCCAGATCTATGAAATATTCAACAACGGACTGGTTCAGGTCCTCACGTCTTGAGAAAATTTCTATACTATAATTCATCAAATTTCTCCATTTATACAATTGCCTTGATAATTAATTGTCTATCTGAATTTTATCATCCGGGTTTGTTAGTCATAAAAATTCGTCAAACTGAATGGGCAGGATTATTTTACCAAGCAGTAAACAAAGTGCCCGGTTTTACCCGGGCAACCATAACACTTATTTGACAGATTTTTGCAATTCTTTAAATTTCGTCTTCTGTTCAGCCGTCAGGTTTTTAGGTACCTGCACCTGTAAAGTTACATACAGGTCACCCCGTTGGTCAGGATGGTTTAATTTCGGCATTCCCAATCCTTTCAAACGAAAGGTCTTTCCCGAATCAGACTCCGGAGGAACGGTCAGCTTGACTCGCTTATCAATGGTTGAAACTTCAAGCTCGCCGCCCAAAAGTGCTGTAAAGAAATCCACCGGTTGATCGATCCTCAAGTCATCACCATCTCGTGAGAAATTCGGGTGGGAAGCAACTTTGATTTTGAGGTACAGGTCACCGGAGCCGCGAGGCCCAGCACCGCCCTGTCCGCTCAACCGAATTTTTGAACCGGTTTTAACGCCGGGGGGGATGCTGGCTTCAATCCTGCGCCCATCTTCAAAAGTCAAAAGCCGGGTCGTCCCATTGAAAGCTTCTTCAAGTGAGATTTGAACGCTGTGTTCAATGTTCTGCCCACGCTGCATGCTGCTCGCCCTCGATCCACGAGAAGTCCGCTGAGATGACCTGGCACCTGGCATACCGCCAAATAGGGTTGTAAAGAAATCCGAAAATCCGCCTAATCCGCCGCCAAACATTTGCTCAAATTCTTCCTGGGACACAGTACGGTAACCACCGCCGGGAGCGCCCTGGTTTGCCCACTGCGACCAATCAAAATCCTCAGCACGCCCACCTGTTTGCTGGTATTGCTTCCATTGTGAACCAAAGCGATCGTACTTGCTGCGTTTTTCTTCATCAGAAAGTACCTGGTAAGCTTCGTTGATGTCCTTAAATTTTTCTTCAGCACCAGGATCATCAGGATTCACATCCGGATGGTATTTTCGAGCCAGCTTTCGATATGCTTTTTTAATCTCGTCCTGGCTCGCGTCTTTTTTGACGCCCAAAATCTGGTAATAATCTCGATATTGCATAAATAATTCCTTTTACCTACATTCTAACCTGATAATTTTAAGACAAGTATATCTGAAAATCATTAGAGGTCGTACTATCAAATAATACCTCAAGCAGCTTCTCGATATACAAAAATAGGCTGGAATCAAGCATTTCCAGCCTCAAAATAATCATATTCCAATTTATTCTAAACATTCTCGGGGTCAAAGTCTCCCCGGTACTCTTTCGGTAACAAAGCCCCAATTTTGGACATGATCAAATGGCCGGTGTCACGGATCTCATCTCTTGAAGGACGGGTTTCATGTTCGGATTTTAAAGGACCAAAGACCTCCCCGATTTTCGTAAAGACACCTAAACGACGTTTCTCTTCAGTAATTGTTTTAAAAAGCTTCCAGTTATTATCGCTGATTGTCGCCATGGGCAAAATCGGCACGCCTGTACGCAACGCCATATATGCCGCACCTGGCAGCGCTCTCCGTAAAGTACCGCTGTGAACATGCCCTTCAGGATAAATCACCAAAACTCCATCTTGTGCCAAGACAGCCTCTGAAGACCGTAATGCCTCAAAATTCGGCGTCCCCTGTTCAATTTTTAAAGTTTGCCAGAGGTTAGGGAAGATGCGCATGAGGGCTGGAGCATTCGGCATTTCAAAGTCACCGATGAATTCAAGAGGCCAATTGGTTGCGCGTATTGGAGCAATGGTATCCAAAAAGTTAAAATGATTTCCCACAATTAACAATGGCCCTTTTTTGGGAATATTCTCTTTCCCGGTGATCTCCCAGCGAACAAGTACATTGGCCAGAATGTCGATCATGCCCCCAAACAAACCACGGATAAATCGCCGGCGAGGCCATGGATATTTTTTGATATACTTTTGTGATAAATCTTTATCGGTCATCAAATTCACACTCCTGATGATTTCAACCTGTAAAATATTAATCCCTGCAACCCCCAACTGGAATTTTTCTACCTTGAATTATAACCAATAACACCGTCAAAGGTTACGGCTGCAGCTTCGAAAGTACGATTGAAAGTTCAAGAGGACAAATAGGATTGGATATCCGGGGTTGTTGGCAGTATCAGATCAGCCCCAACACGTGTCAGTTCCTTCTCCGTGCCAAAACCGCACAAAACAGCAATTGTCTGTGCACCGGCAGATTTCCCCGATTTTACATCAACAATTGTGTCACCAACCATCACGCAATCTTCGGGTGCCTTGCCGAGGGCTTGGGCGGCGTAAACCACTGGATCAGGATAGGGTTTGGTGAAACGACAGGTCTGTGATGTGACGATCACATCAAAAAACCCTGTGAGCTCAAAATGATCTAAAAAATCCCTTGTTGAACCTTCATCTCTGGCACTGACAACACCCATCGGGTACGCCTGAGATAGCGCTTCCAGCATGTCTCGCACACCGTGAATTAGCCAAAACCTTTCTTTACTCGGCTTTTTCGCCAATGGACTGGCAGACAAGACTTTATAATACTTTGCAATAAACTTATCAATCCCCAATCGATCTGCGATCTGGTAGACGAAATTTCCCGGTGTTTCTGCCGCCATGACAAGGCGGCGAGCAAAATTCTGGGGGTTCCGCTCTTTGAAAAGCCAGCTAACCAACTTAAGCCGGCTGGCAATACGCGCTACCAGGTGGTCATCTGTGTTGCTCAGGGTGCCATCGACATCAAACAAAACCGCCTTTATTCGCCCTGGATCAATTTTTCCATTGCCATTCTTCTCATCGTTTTTCATTGAAGTTCCGAAAGAATAATTTCCAACAGGTCATTGTCAGGTGCTATCACCCAAAGCGTTCGATCGCCTTGATGCCAAAAAGCAATTTTAGTATCCGACCCCTGCCAAAGCCTGGCGTCTGATAGGGTAACAGAAAGGGATGTCCATCGTTGTGATGCATATTGATAGAAAGCGTCAACAAATTCATTTGCATCTTCTGTGGTATCCCAAAGAGAATCCATGATAAAAATGGTTTCATCTGTTTCTTCATTCAGATAAATTGCATAAGCATCGGCGCCCCAACCTTCAGCGGCAATTTGTGCTGTTTCTTCCGATACTCGGTAGCTTTCATCATGCGCCTTATTGAGGATCAAAAACACATACCACTCACCCATGACATTTTGGTCAAATAAAGTCCAGGTGTCATCCAGCTGAGAAGAAAGATCGGGTAAACTAACACTTAATGGGACATCAAGCGGGTATTTTTCCGGATGCAGAATTTGTTCAGTTGAGACGGGTGGGTTAGCAAATGCCTGATCAACACTTTTATATTCTCCCTGGTCATACAAATGCTGAACAAACGCCAATCCCTTTTCATAGGAAAAATACATATCGGCGGACATATAAGGCGGGGCTGAATCCAACACAGGGGTTTCTAAATGATCTAACATTTCCATCAAATCACGATAATCTTCAATTGAAGCATGGGCTTGGAACCATAAGATTTCGGTCATTGAAGCATCGCCTTCAACTAATGCCTGAACAGCCGCACATTTTTCAGAATCAACTTCACAGGATTCCTGATTCATACCTAAGCCCTCATCCAGACCGTAAACCTGGTCCTGAAGCACATGGGTGAATTCATGGGCATAAGTTAATCTTTCTGAAGCACCAAAGTCCTGCCCTTGAACAACATAAATTTCTTTTGTCTCCTCGTCGTAAAAACCCGCAATCTGTTCGCTGTACAGCGCTTCGTAAAAACCTTTAAGGTCAAAATCTCTGGGTAATAGCCCTAAACTTGAAAGGACCAAAACATCCTGGCGGGCATCTTCTTCAGAATATTCAGAAAAGAAATCTTCAACAACAATTTCTTCAAGCTCCTCTGCAGAAATCATGGTGTGTTGAACTTCCTGGACATTTTCAAGCCCTCGAATTTGAACAACCTGTGATTCTATTTCAGCAATTGTCCCTACCAGATCTTCAGGAAGTTTGCTGACAGGAGTCGAAATCGGTGCCTGGGTGCTTTCTACCGGCAATTCGATTGGCCAGATATTGGATACCCCGATACCTGATATTAAAACAAGCCCCAGGCAGAGACAGCCGACAAGGAGAACCACGCCACAACTTATGAGCACATATTTGATAGTTTTTGACTTTTCATTTGATTCCATGGTCAATATCCTGTGGTTTTACACAATCAATCCTAATATTACCTGTTTATGATCTAAAATGAACCAAGTTGCTGTTAAACAAAATCCCCCCACGGGGGAATAATTTCATGATTTTGATTATTAAATTTCCTAAACTTCCAGGATATACCCTTTCCCCCTGACGGTTTGAATGAGCCTTGGATGATGGGGGTCTTCCTCAATAGCCTGTCGCAACCAGCTGATATGAACATCCAGCGTTCTTGTATCCCCGGTGTAATCTGTTTGCCAAACCTTTGAAAAAAGTAAATCCCGCTTTACAAGCTTCCCTTGGTTTCGCATCAGCATCCTCAAAATTTCCACAAGGCGAGGCGTGAGTTTGGTCTGACGATCGTTACAGGAGACGAGCTGAGTTTTGGTATTTAATTCAATCGGTCCCACCTGCACAATGAATTTATCAGCCGTTTGTTGAAATATCTGGGTTCGATTAACTAATTTCTGGGTGGTAAACGGGAGCCGCAGCACTAAATTGGCATCAACAATTTCTGGCAAAGAGGTATCTTCATCTATGATCAAAATTATCGGTAAGTCATTATCGGATTTTCTAAAGGATTGGCAGATCCGCACACCACTGGTTCGGAGAGAAGCGGCATCAATAATCACAATATCAGGATCTACTGAATCGAGTAATTTCAAGCCTGCACTGCCGTTGGCGGCTTTTGTTACCGAATACCCCTTTTCGCCCAATTCTTCAGCAAATGAGGAATGATTACCCCGTCTGCCTTCTACCATCAAGGCAGTTATTGTGATTTCCTGTGCCAATATAATTTCCTTCTCTTTCCAAAATCATTAAAACAAAAAGATTTCACCGGAAAGTTCTTTCTCAGATAATAGCGCCTCGCAACATTTTGACAATAATACGTGAGATGCCCTCAGGTATCCTCAATACCAAATCAGAAGAATGTCTTCTATAAATTATTATAAGATAAAATCTAAATAATTGAAGAAAGACTCTCTAGAAATCAAGTGTTACGATTATACTCGAAAAGCTTAAAGAATCGTGGATTTATTCTCATTATTGGTTGCGTCCTGATAAGCGCCGTGTTAGAATCAAACAAGCTAAAAATCCGAGGAGTACCTAATGGTAAAAATGATTGAGGTCGAGATCGACAGCGTTCGAGTGAGCCTGACCAACCAGCAGCGCATCGTGATCTTGAAACAAGTTAATCAGGAACGCTACTTGCCGATTTGGATCGGTTTATACGAAGCTGAAGCGATCACAATCGCCTTGCAAGACATTCAGGTTGCTCGCCCTCAAACGCACGATCTTCTCAAAACACTCATCCACACGCTCAATGCACGCCTTATCCAAGTTGAAGTCATTTCACTATCGGACGATGTATTCTACGGCAACCTGATTTTGGATATTGATGGTCAACGCCGCCAGGTGGACTGCCGCCCTTCCGATGCACTTGCCCTGGCAGCAAGAACCAATGTGCCGATTATGGTTTCGGAAGATGTTATGAGCCAGGCAGGGATTATTCCCGAAGAAGATATTTCCGAGGCAGACGCGGGTAAGGCTGAAGCGCGGGGTCAGGAAGATTTCGAGGACGTGGATTTGGACGTTTTTGAAGATTTTCTTCAGAATTTCAATATCGATGACCTTCCTTCCGATGAGGACATTGATGACGAGGACCAGGATTAACCAGCAACCCACCCGATAAAGGTTATAATTAACCGGGAGATATCAGTAAATCTGAATCCCGGTTTTTTGTACACAAAAACACCAATGATCATCCAAAAATCTTGATAAGAGACCCATGACAGACGATTTTAACATCAGCGACAATTCACTATCAGAAGCACTTACCCTCCCAAGTAATCGGGAAGCCGAAGAAGCCTTAATTGGTGCTGTTTTAATCAATCAAGAAGTTTATTTGGAAATCGCACAATTCCTGACAGCTGAGGATTTTTTCATTGTCCGAAACAAATGGATTTGGGAAGCCTTTAAGCACCTGAATGAATCACGTCAGCCCATTGACCTGGTGACTGTCACTGAAGTCTTAATAAACCGTGGGCAACTTGATGAAATCGGCGGTCAGGTTTACCTGATTTCTCTTATCAACCGGGCACCCAATGCCTTTCACGCAGAATCTTACGGGCGGATCATCGAACAAAATGCTGTCCGCCGACGAATGCTGGACGCAGCTAACGAGATCGCTCGGCTGGCATACCACCAGGATCAATCGATTGATACGGTTGTTGATGAAGCAGAAAAAGCCATTTTCAACGTCAGTGAGCGCAGAATTAAACGCGATCTTGTCCCCATCAAAGAGGTCGTCAGCACCTATTATGATCGGATTGATGAATTAGCAAAACGTTCGGAAGATATCTTCGGCGTTCCAACCGGCTTGATCGACATCGACAGCCTCCTGGGCGGTTTGCAGAAATCCGACTTGTTAATTGTCGCTGGACGCCCGGGTATGGGTAAAACGGGCTTTTTGCTTGGTGTCTTGCGAAACGCCGCCCTTTTGCATAAAAAGCACGTTGCCATGTTTTCAATGGAAATGTCTAATGAACAACTGCTGCAGAGGCTGGTTGCCATGGATACACGTATTGACACCCAAAGGCTGCGCTCTGGCAAGTTAAATGATAACGAATGGACAATCTTCTTCCAGGCTTTAGACAGCTATAGTGGTGCGACGATCTTCCTTGACGATACACCTGCCATCACACCGCTGTCCTTACGGACCAAATGCCGCCGACTTCACATGGAATACGGTTTAGACCTGGTAATCGTTGACTATTTGCAGCTGATGTCAGGCGACTCCAGAACAGACAACCGCGTTCAGGAAGTTTCAAATATCTCCCGAAACATGAAAGTGCTTGCTCGAGAATTGAATATCCCTGTGCTTACAGCAGCACAGCTTTCTCGTGCTGTTGAGCACCGTCCCGACAAAAAACCGCAGCTTTCCGACCTGCGTGAATCCGGTTCTCTTGAGCAGGACGCTGACATCGTGATGTTCATCCATCGCAACTCAATGAGCGAAGTTGAAGAGGAAAGAAACAAAGCCGAGATGATCGTTGCAAAACACCGCAATGGGCCGACTCACAGCGGTATCGGATTGGTGTTCATTGAAGAACTGGCAAAGTTTGAAAATGCTGCCAGGGGACGATATCCGGAAGGTTAAAGGAATCAAAACCGTGACTCCACAAACCACAAAACTTTTCAAGGGCTTTCAAGAAGATAACCTGGATTTGGTACGTTTGCCAGAAACGTTCTTCTCTCAGATTTTGCCCTTGATCAATTCCTTAACGCAGCTTCGGCTGTTGCTGTACTTCTTCTGGCATATTGAACAGCAAGAAAGCAGTATACGCCTTCTGAAGTATTCAGACCTTTCCTCTGACCCCACCCTGATGGCGATGATCGGTAATGAAACGACACTCAGAGAAAACTTAGAGACCCTCGTGAGGATGGGCATTCTATTTGAAGCCCAATTGCCCGGGGAGCAAGAACGTATCTACTTTATCAACGGACCTCAGGGACGTGCAGCCGTGAAAGCCATTGAGGACGGTCAGTGGAATAATACGGATGCTGAAAGAAAACCAATCCAATTAACAGATCAGCAGCCCAATATTTACGGTCTTTACGAAGAGAATATTGGTCCGATCACACCCTTGATCGCAGAAATCCTCAAAGAAGACGAAAAAACATACCCTGAAGCCTGGATCAAAGAAGCTATTGAAATTGCCGTGAAACGCAATGCGCGCAATTGGAAATATGTTCAGGCAATTCTGGAACGCTGGCAAGTTGAAGGACGTGGAAATGAGCAAAATCGACGAAACGATTCGCAAGATCCGAGCAGATATCGAAGAAGCTGGCTTGGCAAAAAATAATCAACAAGAGGACAATGAACCCATCCGCCAGGTGAAGATGCCTGGTGATCCAAACTGCCCGATTTGCGGCGGTATTGGCTACCTCCGACGCGATGTCCCTATCAATCATCCCGATTTCGGGAAGATTTATCCCTGCTCATGCCGCACAGAAGCTATAACACAATCTGCAAGAACTCGATTATTCAAAATGAGCAGCCTGGATGCCCTTAAGGATTTACGATTTGATAATTTTGAAAAACGAGGCAGAGTCGGTCTTGGAAAACATCAATCGGATTCCCTGGAAAATGCCTACAACCAGGCGCGTAATTTCGCCAAAAACCTTGAAGGATGGTTATTATTGATGGGACCGTATGGCAGCGGAAAAACACACCTGGCAGCTGCCATCGCAAACGACGCCATTGAAGAGGGTATTACAACCCTTTTTCTAACCGTGCCAGACCTGCTGGATTGGCTGCGCTATGCCTATTCAGGGGCAGCCTTGAGTTTTGAAGAGCGCTTTGAAGAAATACGGGAAAGCCCATTACTAATATTAGATGACTTTGGCACCCAAAACGCAACTGCCTGGGCACAGGAAAAAATCTTTCAGATCATGAATCACCGCTATATTAACAAACTTCCCACCGTGGTGACCAGCAACATGCTGATCAACGACTTCGATGGGCGTATACGGTCCCGGCTGCAGGACCCCAACCTGGTTACGGTGGTGAAAATTCTCGCACCGGATTACCGCAACCCAACCGACGATACCGGCCATCCAGAGCTTTCAACTTTGGCACTGCACTCCCGGCAGACCTTCGGTAATTTCAGCATGCGCCAGCATGAAAAGCTCCCCAAAGAGGATTTGCGGGATATTAAAAAAGCTTTTGAGGCAGCGCGTGATTTCGCAGAACATCCAAAAGGGTGGCTGCTGCTAACCGGACCCTATGGGTGCGGTAAAACCCATCTTGCGGCTGCAATTGGCAATTACCAGGCAAGTCTTGGTTTCCCGCCGCTGATGGTAAGCGTCCCGGATTTGCTCGATCACCTTCGTGCAACCTTCAGCCCAAACAGCAACGTCTCTCTGGATCGCCGTTTTGAAGAGGTAAAAAAATCTCACATCCTGATTCTTGATGACCTGGGAACCCAGTCCGCCACCCCATGGGCAAGAGAAAAGCTTTATCAACTATTTAATTATCGATATAATGCAGAATTGCCGACAGTCATCACCACATCCAGCACACCTGAAGAACTGGATCCCCGCCTATACAGCCGCATGCAGGATCAGCGAATATGCACCAATATTGTCATCCCGGTACCGGCTTACCGCGGAGATTGATAAATTCCAAATTTAAACCATTTTCATTCTGTTTAAACGCAAACCCTCCCAACCTGAAGCTGGGAGGGTTTGGTCAATAGAAAAGGAGAAGAAGATGAGCTTGCTTATCACTTCTTTCTAAAAATAAGGCTACCCCCACTTTGTTGTAATTTTATTAGAAATTTTTCGAATTCTCGATTATTCAAGATCCGGGACTGAGTTATTGACCTGAATACCCTGACTTTTACGGTCCGGACTCAGCTGAAGCACAACAACCGCAATCACCACCAATAAACCGCCAATCCATTGTTGACCGGTGAGCACTTCATCAAGAAAGATGACGGCCATCAGCACGGTTATCACCGGCTGAACCGTAATAATGACCGATCCGCGGGCTGCACCCAAAAGCTGCAGTCCAATATTCATGGATAAAACCGGCATTAAAGTTCCAAAGATGCTGTAAATTAGCAAGATTCCCCACTCTCGACCTGAATTTGGAAGCGAGAGACCAAAAATGGGTATCAATACCAGGCTGACCAGCATCGCCCCGGTGATCACCCAGCTTGTCCCTAAAAAACGGTCATCAACGCCACGGAACCCTTTTTCACTCAATATCAGGTAAAGCGCCATGGCACCGGCGTTGATGAGTGTAAATATCAAACCGGTCAAGTCAATCACCAAGGCTTCTCCCGGATGATAAGCTGTTAAAACCAGCCCGATAAAGGACATTGGCAGCGCAAGCCAAAACAAAGAGGGTACCGGATGTTTTCTTGCCTTCGCATACAAAACGACCAGCGAGGGATAAATATAAAGGATAATAATATAAAGTGAGGAAGGCATCCTGTTCAATGCAAACAAAGCTGTGTAGCCGGAAACCGAAAAAATTGCTCCCAGCCCAATCAACCACAAATGACGATTATTTGTGAATTTTTGTTTGCCTTTTTGAAAAATCGAAATTAACCAGATCAAAGAGCCAGATAGAACAAATCGCCAAATTCCAATTTGATAAGGCGGCATCGCCATCGATTGAGTCATGATTCGCATCAGAATAACAGAAATGCCCAGGCCAAAGGCAGCCAGGATCATCAAAAATAGCCCAATTTTTTGTTTATTCATAAGATCTCCAAGAAAATAATGCGGTTCATTATACTGTTTTATCCCATAATAAAAAGCGTCAACAGGGAGTAGACCGCAATTAAAACGACCACTATTGACTTAATCTGACCAATTTAGTAAAATATATAAAATTAACCCCACCCCCATGGGGAGGGGGGGGTACAGGAGACTCATATGGTACACGATCACAAAGACAGCATCCAGCGATTAAAAACCGTTGAAGGTCATATCAGGGGCATCCAGCGCATGCTTGACGAAGACCAGTATTGCATTGATGTCATTCGTCAAATCCAGGCTGTTCAATCAGCCCTGAATAAAATCAGCACACAAATCCTGGATGGTCACTTGAAAACCTGCCTTTTGACCGTTGCTCAGGGGGATGACCCCGCTGAACGGCAGCGTGTACTGAACGAGATCACTGAAGTATTTGAAACCGCCAATAGAGTTTAATAAAAATAAGGAGTTACCCATGAATACCGTAACCTATACTGTCCCTAATATTTCCTGCAAACACTGCACACATACCATCACCATGGAACTTTCGGAAATTGAAGGTGTCTCAAACGTCGAAGCCGATGTACAGACACAGCTTGTAAAGGTCACTTTTGATGCACCGGCTACTGAACAAATCATCATAGACACCCTTGCAAAAATCAACTATCCTGTCGGGAGCTAAAAACCACCTATGACAGAACAAAAACATCTGACCCTTCCCATCCTGGGGATGACCTGCGCAAATTGTGTCGCAACCGTTGAACGTAACCTGAAAAAGGTTGACGGAGTTGATTCAGCAAATGTCAACCTTTCCTCAGAGCGCGCTGCCGTAAGTTACGATCCAAAAAAAGCAAATCTGGGTGATTTTATTGACCAGGTGCAGCGCGCCGGCTATGAAATTGCCATGGGTGAAGCATCCTTGGGCATTAAAAACCTGTCCGACGCATCTGATGTGCGCCGACTTGAAAAGGTTTTAATGGCAGAAGAAGGGGTTATTGAGGCAAACGTCAACCTAGCGAGTGAAAAAGCCCTGATCAAATATGTGCCAACAGTCGTAAGCCAAAACGAACTTCGCAGGTCGATTCGGTCTGCCGGCTTTGAGACCCTTGAAACAGACATCCCCATGGAAGATGCTGAGGCGAAAGCACGCCAAAAGGAAATCGCGGAACAACGGCGCTTGCTGATCATCGGGCTAATTTTTACGATCCCCTTATTCATCCTATCAATGGGCAGGGATTTGGGCTTGCTGCCATCTGCCCTGGCGCATGCACCCTGGATCAACTATCTTTTCCTGGCTTTAGCGACGCCCGTCCAGTTTTATGTAGGTTGGCAGTATTATGTCAATGGCTATAAATCCATTCGAAATGGTTCCGCCAATATGGACGTTCTCGTTGCCCTGGGGTCCTCTGCAGCTTATTTCTACTCCATCCCAATTGCCTTCGGACTCATCCCTGGGCATGCGTATTTCGAGACCTCCGCAGTGATCATCACCCTGGTTAAATTGGGGAAATATTTCGAGGCAAAAGCCAAAGGCGGCGCCAGCGACGCCATCCGACGCTTGATGGACCTGCGCCCGAGGAAAGCCTACATTGTGCGAGACGGCATTGAAATTGAGGCCCCGGTTGACCAGGTTGAAGTGGGTGATATTGTGCTGGTACACCCCGGTGAAAAAATCCCCGTGGATGGCGTGGTCGTGGACGGCCGTTCCAGTGTCGACGAATCGATGCTGACCGGCGAAAGCCTGCCCGTTGAGAAAGTGCCCGGGGAGAGCGTGATTGGGGGAACGATCAACAAGCTGGGACTGCTAAAGTTCGAAGCCACAAAAATCGGTAAAGACACGGCTCTGGCGCAAATCATCAAACTTGTCGAAGAAGCTCAAGCGAGTAAAGCACCCATTCAAAACCTGGCGGATAAAATCTCTGCCATTTTTGTACCTGTTGTGATCGGGATTGCCATCATCACCTTCATTGTTTGGTATTACTTCGTTCCACTGAGTCCTACCTCAGAAGTGAGCCTGTTCACCAGGGCGTTGATCAACACTGTCGCCGTCCTGGTGATTGCCTGCCCATGTGCGATGGGGCTTGCAACCCCCACCGCTGTGATGGTTGGTACAGGAAAAGGTGCGGAGTTGGGCATTTTAATTAAAAAGAGCGAAAGCCTCGAACGCGCTGGCGATATCACAATGGTTGTCCTTGATAAAACAGGGACGATCACACGCGGCCAACCAGCAGTGACAAAGATTTACCGCTATGAATTTAATGGCAATGAAGATGACCTTATACGCCTGGCTGCTTCCGTAGAAAAAGGCAGCGAGCACCCATTGGGTGAAGCCATCACAGCCGAAGCCAACACACGCAGCTTATCTCTCAGTGACCCCCTTGGGTTCTCCGCTATCGCCGGGCACGGCGTGAAAGCTGAGGTTGAGGAGCAACAAATCCTTGTCGGCAACCGGCGGCTATTGGAGAACAATAATATTGACATCAATGCAGCACAGGCTGACCTGGACGCACTCGAGGAAAGCGGAAATACAGCTCTGCTGGTTGCGGTTAACGAACAATTAGCCGGTGTGATCGGTGTTGCAGACACAATCAAAGACGGTTCGCAAGAAGCCATCCAGTCTTTGCGTGATATGGGATTGGAAGTAGTGATGGTCACCGGCGACAATCAGCGCACAGCAAATGCCATCGGAAAGCAGGTAGGTGTGGATGCTGTTTTAGCAGAAGTCCTGCCCGGCGATAAAGCTGCTCGTGTCAAAGTGCTTCAATCAGAAGGGCATGTGGTTGCAATGGTCGGTGATGGGATCAACGACGCCCCTGCCCTTGCGCAAGCGGATATCGGCATCGCCATTGGTACCGGTACGGATGTGGCAATGGCATCAGCCCCGGTGGTATTGATCAGCGGTGATCTGCGCGGTGTACCAAAAGCGATTGCCCTATCTCGCCGCACCCTAAGGACCATCAAACAAAATCTCTTCTGGGCATTCTTTTACAACACCATCTTAATACCAGCTGCAGCCCTGGGTTTGTTAAACCCCATGCTGGCTGCAGGCGCGATGTCCTTCAGCAGCATTTTTGTGGTGACCAACAGCCTGAGGCTGCGTCGATTCAAATGAATTATCAATAGAACATATAGAAAGGGAATTTTATGAAAAGAAAAAAGAGCCAGGCTTTGCTGCCCATCTTCCTGTTAGCAGGCGTTATCCTGTTAAGCATTGTCGGCTTGATCCTTGCGGATAATATCAGGCAATCACGGATTGAAAACCCTGGGGAAATTACCAACCAGGACGATATCCCAAGGGTGACTGCTGAAGAAGCTTATGAGGCGATGCTGGCAGGCGAAGCCGTCATTGTAGATGCGCGCAGCGAAGCAAATTTTCAAACACAGCGTGTCGCAGGGGCGATCAGCCTGCCCATTGACCAGGTTGAAGATCGTGTGGGTGAGTTAGATCCCGATACCTGGTACATTACCTACTGCACCTGACCGGCTGAAAACACAAGCGCCCGTGCGGCGCTGATCATGCTGCAAAATGGCATCACCAGGGCAAACCCAATTGTCGGCGGTTTTGAAGCCTGGCTTGCCGCAGGTTACCCGGTAGAACCTTAGAAATCTTAGAGCACTAAAATTTAATGGAAAACCCCCTTCCCAAACTTAAATTGGGAAGGGGGTTTTATTTGTTTCAAATTTTCTTCAGGCATTCAGCCTAATCATCTTTATCTTTATCTTTGCCTTTGCCTTTGCCTGGATTATTATCACGCTTTCCATTGTTTGTTTTAACTTTTTGTTCTTCCTGCTCCTGGATTTCAAGGGTTTCACCGTTTTCGTTCTTATCCTTACCGATCAAACCCAATTCCTGCTTGATCTCACCCCAGCCTGCATTATGGCGCCACTCTAAGAGTTCTTCCCAGGTCATTTCTACATCTTCATGCTCTGCAGTTTCCAAAGCAAGTTTAATTTCGCCGATGCCAAAGTTATCTTCGCAGAAATAAGACTTGATTGATTCATAAGTCACGTCAAATTCATCTGCCATTCGAAGCAGCACAGGATGATCCATTTCACCGGAACAAACCTCGCTCAAGGTCTTATCATCATCGAATTCATCTTCCGGGTCATCCTCACCTTCATCATCGTCATCTTCATCAGGATCAAATTCACCCGAGCCGATCAAACCCAATGTTTGCCAGATCTCCCCCCATTCCATGCCATCGTCATAAAACCAGGACAGGAGCACATCGTAGGTCTCTTCTACCTCTTCCAGGTCAGCAGTCGCGAGGGCATGTTCTATTTCACCGATGCCGATCTCTTTCTCGCAGAAATAAACACGAAGGTCATCGTACTCAACTTTATAATCCTCTGCCAGAGAACTGAGCACAGGATGAATTGCCTCGTTGGAACAAACAGCGCCATCCTCCAGATCTTCCTCGACTTCTACAAACATCGCTATCGGTTCATCTGATGCTTCCTGGGCGGAGACAATCCCTGCAAAAGTAAGAGAAATTAACAAGACGCCCGTTAACATTTTGAAAAATTTATTGTTCATCAAAACCTCCTGATACTTTGGTTTGTATCTCATGACCCGTTCCACATTGGTATTTTTGTTTGAAACCGAATGTTTTTGAGCTTCATTGCGTTTAATTTCTGATTCACAACCAGAAATTAAGGATCATCATTCATGTTCTATATACTAAGATACTAAATGAACATTAGATTCCGATTAAAATCAACTAATAAGAACCTTAAAAACAAATCTCTCATATCAATCTTAACTATATTATAAAAAAAGACTTATTTTGGGATTGCGTTGCGAGCCAGCTGATCCACGCGTTCGTTTAAAGTATTCCCCGCATGACCCTTCACCCATCGCCAGTGGACCTCATGCCGGGCAATTTCCTCATCCAATTTCATCCAAAGGTCAACATTTGCCAATTTTCCACCTTTGCGTTTCCAGTTACGCCGCTTCCAATTGGGCATCCATAAGGTGATCCCCTTTTTAAGATATTCCGAATCGGTATAGAGCACCACCCGGCAGGGTTCGGTTAACGCCCGTAATGCTTCCAGGGCAGCGCGTAATTCCATGCGGTTGTTCGTTGTATCCTTCTCACCGCCCGAGATCTCTTTTTCATGCTTGCCATACCGTAAAATTGCCGCCCAGCCGCCAGGACCAGGATTGCCCTGGCAGGAGCCATCGGTGTAAATGGTTACTCCCGGTCTCTCACCGCTCATTGTGCAGTCCCTTCAAGCGATTGGATCATTTCATCAACTTGCTCCAGGATGCCACCAACCTGCGCCTCTTCGATTGCGAACAGGCGGTTGATACCATCCTGCAATACCCATCGACCATAACCCCAGGTATCTGAAACTGGCAAATATTGTGCCTGACCCAGCCTGTTATAGGCGCTCTCCCATTGCGGATATGCCAGAACAAAATCGTCGAGATAATCCATCGCGCTGTTCCTGACAGGCAGCGTAAACATGCTCTGCACCAGCTGAGCCTGCACCTCGGCAGTAAGCAGGTGTTTGGCAAAC
Source organism: Anaerolineaceae bacterium 46_22 (assembly GCA_001508595.1). Taxonomy (GTDB): domain Bacteria; phylum Chloroflexota; class Anaerolineae; order Anaerolineales; family Anaerolineaceae; genus Brevifilum. The sequence continues at coordinate 22,998 of LGHA01000002.1, forward strand.
AACCAGGATGCAAGTTGTTCTTCCGGCGTGTTTTCCATGATGAACAAACCGGGGCTGTCCACCATCATCACTTCCCCATCGGGCCCGGGGAAACCTATCACGGTCCACTGATCCTCATTTTCAAACTGCGCCAACCAGCGTATTTGTAAGGGGATCTGGTCTAATGTTCCTGCAACCATCAGGGCATAATGATCAGAAAAATACTGATATGGTTCAGGCTGACGACCAACCCAAATACACCCTTTTGCCGGGGAGTAGAGCTCTTCCAGGTAACCAAAAGCCCTTCGTCCTGCAGCATTATTAAATTGAAGCATTTCACCTTCAGGGATTTCTCCGCCAAAGGCTGTGTACCAGCTGAACAGGACTGCTGGATCAAAATTCATCAACCAGCCGCCTGTATAATCATTTTCGAGATCATCATCAGCAAGGCTTTCAGCTGTGGCAGCGCAGGATTGTGCTGCAAAGTCATCTTCATCTTCAGGATAAGACTCAAAGCCCAATGCTTCAGCCCAGGTCTGGTTATAAAACAAAACCACCGCTTGCGGTGCAACTGGTAAGGCGGTTAATTCGCCATCCACAGTGAAGGGTTCAAGAAATACTGCGGGAATATCCTCATTTACATCCTCTCCCATTCCAAATTCGGGATGATTAAAATAAATATTTAACTGCACCATGCCAATATCACCTTCAAGCCACGAGAGCGCATAAGGATGCACAGCGATCAACCCGGGCAGATCACCTTTTTCAAGATCAGATTGGACTTCCTGCATCAAAACTTCTTCATTGCCCTGGGATTCCGCATCTACCCAGATTCCCCAGGGATTGGACAATGAGAACTTCATGGCAATATCCTGGAAAACTTCACCCGCCGCGCCTGACCAGGGATGCACAAAACGGATTGATATCCCATCCAGGTCATTCGGATCAACATCAATCTCAGGAAGGGTTTCAGTCGGTGTTGGCTTGGCCTGTTCTTCTTCTGGTGTTGCGCTGGGCTCTGGGGTATCCCGCAGTTCAAGACTCGGTGTTTCATCCACTGGCGTCACCTGATTGGCACACCCTGCGAATGTAAAAATGAACAAAAGACTGATGAGAAGATAAAGCCATGTTATGTGATTTGTTGTGATAGATTTCTTCATTGTATGATCACCAGGGGTACAGGGATAAAGGTCAGCAAGAATATGATAAGGGCAAGAATACCCAGGATTTTTCTTTTGCGGTCAATGGGGGTGATCATGTCCAGGGGTTCTGCATAACGGCGCCCAAAGAAGAGCAGCAGGCCAGCCCAAAGCCACCATCCCGACCAGAAAAAACCCATCAGCACAAGCGCACCCAGAACAAAGGGATAAAGCTTCTTCGCTTTTTCCTTTCCGAACAAAACAAACAAAATATGTCCGCCGTCCAATTGTCCCGCCGGTATCAGGTTGATGGCTGTAACAAACAAACCAGCCCAACCTGCCCAGGCAACCGGGTGAATCGTGACGTCCAACCCGCCCAGGGGGACTGGCGAGCCGGTGAAAAAGTAACGCAGCCAGTAAACAATGGGGGACAGATCACCATAAGAAGTGGGCTGCGGCAGCAGCTTTCCAAAGGTGAGGTACTTCGCTATCAAATAGAATAAGGAATTACCCTCAATAAAATGAACATATCCCTCCGGTAAATCGGCTTCAATTGGCCCCAGAGTCGACATACTCAAGCCGATGAACAATACAGGTATGGCGACGAGCAGCCCAATCAGAGGGCCGGCGACGCCAATATCCATCAGGTGCTTCTTGTTCTTTGGAATTTCCTTCATACTTATAAACGCGCCCATTGTCCCAAAAGCACTCAGCGGCATGGGAATAAAATAAGGTAATGTCACCGTTTCGCCGCGTGATTTTCCAACCAAATAATGACCCAATTCATGCGCCAATAATATCCCAAGCAGGCTTAATGCAAATGGCCACCCTTGCAAGAGATATTTGAGAAAGTCCAAAAAGGAGCGTTGAAATGGCTGGGTAAATTCAGTTTCTGCAAACTGGGCACCGGTGAACATCACACTCAGGATTGTCAGAACAAATAATAGAATATTGACCCAGATCGGGCCGGGTTGTGAAACCGGAATCTCATCGACAATGATAATCTCTTGCTGACCTTCTTTTTCTCTGAACAAGGGCAATAAATGATAGTCCTCCAGGAATTCAGCAAGCTGATCGTAAGCTTTCTCGCTGTCTGAAAGACTCAATTTACCGATGTAGCGGATCCGGTAAGCTTGTTTAGTCCCCCCCATGGTGAGACCCTCAATGTCAAAAATGGTTTTGACGAATGCTGTTACCTCAGAAAGGTCTACCGTTAAATTCTTTTTATTTTCTCCAACCATTCTTATTCCTATCGTTAAGTTTTTTATTTGTCCAGCGATTCTTAATTAAACCACAAAACAGGACTGCATCCAAACTTTCGTTAATTTTATCGCTTGTTGTTAAAATCCGAAATTGTTCAGTTATGATTAACGCTATGGATAAAACGATAGTTTGAACGGAAGAAATTTATGGAAAATTTTTCTTATACAAGCATCCAGGATGAATCTTTTGCAAACCTTGATCTCTCTATGGAGGTCATTGAAAAGGTGACAATGACAGACTGCACATTCACAGGTTGTAATTTAAGTGAAACGGTCCTCACAGCATGCCTGATTGAAAATTGTCAATTCATCAATTGTGATTTAAGTTTGATGAAAATGCCGCAAACCCATTTCCATGAGACAAAATTCAAAGACTGCCGCATGATGGGGATCAACTGGTGCATGGCAGATTGGGAAGCACGCAGCCTGATAAAAAAAATTCGTGTGGGTTTTGAAAACTGTCTATTAGACCATTCTATTTTTTCCGGTTTGGATTTGAGCGAAACACAATTCGTCAACTGCAAAGCCCATCATTTGGATTTCGAAGGAGCAAACCTGATCAAAGCAGTGTTCAGGCGGTCGGATCTTGAAGGAACGCGTTTTGTGAAATGCGACTTGTCAGAAGCGGATTTCTCCGGTGCAGTCAATTACAGCATCGATGCAAGCCAAAACAAACTCCACAAAACTCGATTTTCACTCCCAGAGGCAATCGCCTTGCTGCACGCCCTGGACATCCTTCTTGAGGATGCCGATTAAGGATTATAAATACCAAACGTCACTGAAATAGCACCCTTTCATGGTATCCTTGACATTGAAAGAGACCGATCAATCTATGTCAGAAAAGGATAAATACCTTGGGGATGCCTCGTAAAAATTGGCGAAGTTACATTCAAGCATCGGACGAAAAACCGCGTTTATCCTGGGAACTGGTTAAACGCGTTCTGGTGTATGGAAAACCTTATAAATGGCCGATGATCGGCAGCTTAATCTCCATCCTGATTTACACAGGTGTCGCATTGCTCTCGCCCTTGATCCTGAGACACCTGATCGATTATGCTATCCCGGAAAAAGACATCGACCGACTGCTGCTTTCCGCCGTTGGTTTGCTTATTCTGCCCATTATCAGCGGTTTTTTCCAAATCATCACCCGACGGTTGACCGCTCGAATCGGTGAGGGCGTGATATTTGATCTGCGTGTTTCCCTTTATGAGCATCTGCAGCGCATGTCCCTGCGTTTCTATACCCATACCCAGCTGGGTGAATTGATCAGCCGATTAAATAATGATGTGGTCGGTGCCCAGACTGCGATCAGTCGAACGCTGGTCACCCTCGTAACCAATTTTGTAGAGGTGATATCTGTACTGGTGGTGATGTTAAGCCTGGAATGGCGGCTTACATTGATGGGCATAGTGATCCTACCCCTGTTTATCCTCTCCGCAAGGCGGTTAGGTCGGGTATTCCGTGATATAGCAAGGCGCCAGATGGAGATGAACGCTCGAATGAATGCCACCATGAACGAAACCCTCAACATCGGTGGGGCTTTATTGGTCAAGTTGTTCGGGCAGCAGCAAACGGAAACCGAGCGTTTCAGCCGCCGTGCCAATGAAGTTAAGAACTTAGGCATCCAGCGAGCGACCATGGGGATCGTATTCATGGTCATCATCCATTTGTTGACCGCCGTTGGCACGGCCCTGGTTTACGGCTATGGCGGTTACCTGGTCATAATGGAATTGTTTACCCTGGGCACCATCATCGCCTTTGGGGATTACCTCTCGCGCCTGTACACCTCCTTCCAGGGACTGATCAATACCCCCGTCGAATTTGCCACCTCGATGGTCAGCTTTGAACGCGTCTTTGAAGTAATTGACCTGCCCGTTGACATCGTGGAAAAAACAGATCCCATACCACTTGAGCAAGCGGCAGGCGAGATCGAATTTGATCATGTCACCTTCAAGTATCCTGATACCAGCGAAGGACTGTTAAGTGATGTTGATCGCCCCTACCTGGCAGAGAATACCGGTGGCATTCTTTCTGAGGATAAAGAAAAGAGCCTAGGATCCGTCCTTCCTGCGAGCAGTCAGGCGCGTGAGCTGGCACTGGAAGATATCACTTTCAATGCAAAACCAGGTGAACTGGTTGCCCTGGTCGGGCCTAGCGGTGCTGGTAAGACCACATTGACTTACCTGATCCCGCGATTATACGATCCCACACAGGGCAACATCCGCCTGGATGGGCACGACTTACGGGATCTGCCCTTAGAAGACCTTGCACATGCCATCGGGATGGTCACACAGGAAACTTACCTATTCCACGACACCATCCAGGCAAATCTGCGCTATGCAAACCCAGAAGCGTCCAATGATGAAGTTGTTGATGCTGCAAAAGCTGCCAATATTCACCAGTTCATTTCGGAACTGCCAGAGGGATATAACACCATTGTTGGCGAACGCGGCTATCGGTTGAGCGGTGGCGAAAAGCAGCGTCTCGCCCTGGCGCGGGTGCTGCTCAAAGATCCACAAATTATGATATTGGATGAAGCTACCAGTCATCTTGACAGCGAATCTGAAGCCTTGATCCAGGAAGCTCTTGAGCGGCTGTATGCCAACCGCACCAGCATTGTGATCGCTCACCGTTTGAGCACCATCCTTTCGGCGGATTTGATATTGGTAATGGACAAAGGCAGAATCGTGGAGCGCGGTACCCATAGAGAATTGTTAGCTCAGGGCGGTCTCTATGCTCATTTGTACGAAACCCAGTTTGAGAAATAGGTGAGTGGTGAGTGGTGAATGGTGAATGGTGTGTCGTCCTGATATACGTTTGCAGTTGTAGATACCGTAATAAAAGTCAAGAGCCAAAATTGAATTGAGCGCCATAATTTGGGTCAAAAGGCTTTTGTGTTTTCAACACACCATAAGCTAGATG
>LGHA01000078.1 GCA_001508595.1 Anaerolineaceae bacterium 46_22
TTTTGATGGTTCAATCCCATAAAACGCGTAAAATCCGATATATTTGTGGGGAATCAGATTAGCTATTTCCCAGAAATTAGAGTTTTTTCACTAGAGTCAGCTATAGAAAAATTTTCAGAACCCGAATCAATTTCTTTACTATTTGATCACAGAGAATCACAATTGATTTTGTATCATATTTGCAGATTAGTTCATAATTTTTTAGCATCAGCGAAAACTCTTTTGGAACACACAAGAAACTTGACGAGAGAGAATTATGAGAAAACTGACTTTTATGAGCAATATTGCAAGGAAGTGGAAATCAGATTTTTAGACAATCCAATAACAGGATTTATTGAAGATTTTCGTAATTATTCTTTGCATTATAGTTTGCCAATAACTGGGTTTCGTATAAGTGTAATAAATGATAAAGAAAAAAATATTCAGACAGAACATGTAATCTTTTTTATAGAAAAGAAATCACTCTTGAAGTGGTCTAATTGGAAAAAGGGAAAAGCTTTTTTAGAAATGGGGAATGAAGAAATTGAGATTGAAGTTCTGATTGATGATTATTATCAACAAATCTTTGATTTTCATGGATGGATAAATAAAAAATTAGACTCAATTCATTCTTCCGAAATTGAATGGTTACAAAAACAGCAATTAGAAATTGATGAATTCATGAAAAGCAAATCAGATTAGATTAGCAGAATGCAATTTGTTTTCTTGATATTTATTATGAGAAAATTACTTGTATTTCCTTAAACTGTTAACTTCAAGGTAAATACTTCTACGGTTTTGTGTGGAATATCTAAGTAATAAACATAAATGTAGAGACCGCTTTCATAGTGAATTAATATTCAATTTTTAATAATTCATGTTAGTTCTATTTAAATCATTGCAATCAAAATATGATCAAACCGAAAATTATGTAATTAAGTTCAAGGAACTTGTTTTTACTAATAAAAAGATAGATATTTGATCAATTATTAGTCACCCGGTTATATTCCAGCTGCATGATGCGCCGAAGGATTGCCAGCGAGGTAGCATAAGTGGAATCAACCCCGAAATATGACAGGGTGCCGGCACCCAGGTTCTCGCCCTTGGTGAGGGGGGTATCCGATGCATAATGCAGGATGCCCATATCAAAGGGTAAGCCGTAAAGATTGTAACCCTCACGATAAATGACTTCCATCACACCAGCATTTTGCAGGTAGGTTCCTAAGACCGAGACGGATTTTTGATTATCAAGCACGGTTCCGTAAATCAAATAGGGGCTGACATCTGATGCTGAAAAACAATTGTTATAGATAAAGGTATTGTGGGAGTGCTCGTCGTAGGTCACATTAGGGATGATCACATCACCCCGCCGTCCGTTCAACGTGGCTGCTTTGCCCATGATGTAAATGCCCAGCATGGGGCAGGTATGCTCAGCGATCTTCACCAGCAGGTTATAAGCCGCCAGACCCAGGGGATAGTCTATGTTGAGGATTATTGCATTGCTTTCGGCAAGGAAGGACCAGTCGGCATCCTCACCAACAAAGGTTTCGGGTGTCAGGCGGGGATCGATTGTATTCGGGTTGAGGTCGGATAAGGCGATGATTTGCGCTTCAACGTCAAAGGCATGTTCGCTCGGGATGCGGTGGATACCATAATCCCTTTCATAGTCTGCCTGTGCCTGGATTAAATCCTTTCCACGGGAGGTGGACTGGTATTTCTTTAATATGTAATACAGGAAATTTTCAGGGCGAGAGGGGACTTCTTCCTGGCTGATGTCCCGCCATTCCGCCAGCAGATCTTCATCGCCTTCCGTTTGGAGAAATTGCGTCAGGCGATCCTGCTGGATCAGTGCAAACCCTGACAGGAGGTTAGGGATGCTGTGCGGGTTGCTGGAGATGAGATAAACGGGACGCTCGGTGATATCTGGGAAATTTTTTTCAATATTTTCCCACCAATAACGGGTTGCACGTCGGTATTCATTTAATGAACCGCTGAAAAGCTGAACCTCCAGGTCTAATTTCCTGGCACGAATGTCATGCAGCATGGGTATGAAACGATCGCCCCAAATGGTCTTCAATCGCAGAAGATCTTCCAGTGAAATGAGCAGGCGTTCTGCCAGTTTTTCCAAATCTTCTGCAGATTCAGGCGAGAGTTGGTTGAATTCTTGGTCAGACCAATCCAATAACAAGGCATTCAATTTATTCCATTCGATCTGGTAAGCTGTCATTATTGGGACAACGTCATCAATATCCGATCGAGATGCGATGTAACAGGCAAGTAAGCCCTTGCCGTTATAAAAACACCGCCGCCGCCGTGCCCTTGCTGCCACTTCTTGCCAGCTTTCAATATTCTTGAGACCAGATTGTTCAAAGACAGTTGAACTTTGACCCAACAGCACTGCTTGAACCTGGGACATGCAGTCCGGAAGTCGAAGGTTAGCATAGATAAAAGAAGAGACATCAGGGGTTTCTGTGCGCGCCAGGAGATGTAAGGAAGAATTAATGCCGGCGTGAACTTCTTCCAGCGTGCGGATTCGCACACGGTTAGTCGAGCGCAGCAGGGAGTAAATGGTGCGGATATAAAGATCGATCTCTTCTGATGCCAGTGTTGGGACTTTTCTTTCCATTCGGGTTCTCTTCCTTCAAAAGTGAATTTTAACATTGATGTTGATAATTTTACCTGTTTTTATGAATCTTTTCTGATAAATTACAGCGTTTTGGTATGATTTTTGATTTTATCAACCCCACAACTGATATAATTAGCATGATTTTTGGTTTATTCTTATTGGTAAGGGAATTAGCTGTGATCAGGACGATAATTTTTGATTTTGGCGGCGTGCTTTACAACATGCCTGATCCAAAACTTGTCAACAAGTGGATGAAGATGTTTGGATTCAACCAGGACCCTGAAGTGTTGGAACTGATAGCCAACCCGAATGAGTCTCAATTGGTTAATGACATTTGTTTGGGAAAGATCTCGGAGGACGAGGCATGGCACATGATGCACACCAAATGGCGCATCAAACCGGAAACAATTCGACGTTTTCGAAATCAATTTTTTTCAAAACGATATTTAAATCGCCAGATGTTGCGATTTATGGATGTGGTGAAAGACGATTATCAATTAGGCATCTTGAGCAATGCGGGTGATCAAACGCGTTCATTAATGACGGATGTATTTCATTTAGATCAAGTGGTTGATAAAATCATCATCTCGGCGGAGGAAGGGATCATTAAACCGGATTTTGAGATATATCAAATTGCGATGGATCGTTTGGATGCTAAACCGGAAGAATCTCTTTTTTTAGATGATTATGGCAGGAATGTTGAGGCTGCCATTGACTTTGGTATGAAGTCCGTCCAATTTGTAGATAATAAGCAAGCCATACAAATGATCAGGGAAATACTCGGGGAGGAGGAATAAGGTATGCTTTACCTTGTCGCGACACCCATTGGCAACCTTGGGGATATCACAATGCGTGCTTTAGAGGTTTTGCGCACTGTGGATTTAATCGCCAGTGAGGACACTCGCAAGACCTCCATATTGCTGAATCATTACGACATCCACAAACCGCAAAAAAGTTATCATGCTTTTAATGAGAAGAAAGTTGTCCCCAAGCTAATTGAGAAGTTATTGGCGGGTGAATCGATTGCTGTTGTGACCAACGCCGGTACACCTGCGATTTCTGACCCGGGCTATTCCCTTGTTCGGGCTGCGATTGATAATGACATCACGGTTACGGCAATCCCGGGACCATCAGCCGTGATTATGGCTCTGACTCTGTCGGGCTTACCTGCGCACAGTTTTACTTTCAAAGGTTTCCCCCCGCGTAAATCGGGCGCTCGTCAGCGTTTTATCGCTGAAGACGGGGGGTCAACTCATACTCAAATTTTTTATGAAAGTCCCTACCGCATTCAAGCCTTTTTAGAAGACGCCCTTGCTGTGCTTGGTAATCGAGAAGCGGTGGTGGCAAACGATCTGACCAAAAAATTTGAGAGTCTTTATCGTGGAAAATTGAGTGACTTAATTGAGATATTCAAAGCAGAACAGCCGCGGGGTGAGTACACCGTGGTTATTGAAGGGAAAAGGGATTAAGTTCTTTAAAATTTAAAGGGGTTCAGGTTTTGCGGCTCTTCAAAGATATCAATGCCTTCAGAGCGCTTCAGGCTGTTGACGAGAAGGTAGGTAAAGGGTGTGACAAGTGCTTCAAAGGTGACTTTGAAGATATAATTGGTGATCGTCAGGCTCCAGAAAAGGCTCCATGGAAATACACCGACGAGAGAAGCAACAAAAATGAAAGTAAAAGTATCCACGGCTTCCCCGACGATCGTACTGCCAATGGTTCTGGTCCAGAGATGTTTGCCCTTAGTCAAGACTTTCAATAAAGCCATCAATATGGCGTTTGAAAAGGAACCTGCGAAATAGCCGGCAAGGCTGGCAAGGATGATGCCGCCAGAACTCATGCTCCCTAAAATCTGGTTGTATGTTTCCTGCCCGACATGATTTTGCCAGGTGGATTCACCAGGTAGCACCTGAACCAGCCAAAACACAAGTGCGCTGAAGATGAGCGTCCCAAAACCGATCCAAATGATCCTTCTGGAACGTTTGAAGCCGTAAACTTCGGTGATGACATCGCCCAGGATATAACTGATTGGGAAAAGCAGCGTGCCGGCATCAAAGCTTAATGGGATCTTCCCAATGCTGACGCCCCAATCGATAATTTTGGCTGATGAAGCAATGTTGCTCAGGACAAGCACTGTGACATAGATCACCATGATAATATCGAGAAATTTGAAACCCGCTTTTTGCGATTTTGCTTTTTCTTGACTCATATGAATAATTATAGAACGATGGATTGATTAGGTAAAGTATACCCGGATATGAACCGTTTCTTTTTAGAGCCGTATCTAATAACAGATGAGCGTGTTAATTTTCCTGAAGCTGATGTACACCAGATCATTTCTGTGCTGCGATTGCGATCAGGCGATATTGTGGAAGTGCTGGACAACCAGGGCTGCCTCTATCGCGTATCCCTTGATGTGGATGTCGATAAGAGATCAGTCACGGGACAATTGATGACTAAAGAAAGTGTTTCGACTGAACCTGCAGTGCAAATCACATTATGCTTCGGCATGACAAGCCGGGATAAGGTCGAATGGATTTTGCAAAAAGGGACTGAAATTGGTGTCTCTGATTTCTCGCCATTCATTTCCTCAAGAACCCTGGTTCAGTCTGCAGACTTATCTGATAAGAAAATGGCGCGATGGGAAAGGATCATCCAGGAAGCAGCAGAACAATCCCATCGAGGACGATTACCGAAGCTAAATCAGCCGCAGGAATTTGAGTCTTGTTTGAATTCATGTGTTGGATTAAACAACCTGTCCTTAATTGCCTGGGAAGATGATGATTCCGATCAGATGAATATCAATCAAAGCCTTCTTGGATTTGATGGAAATTCAATCGCTCTTTATGTTGGACCCGAAGGTGGATTTTCCACTGAGGAAATTCATTTGGCGAAAGAGTCTGGATGCCGGGTGGTTACCCTGGGTGACCGCATTTTGCGAATGGAGACCGCTGCGATCGTATTTCCGGCCGTTGTTCTTCATGATTTGGGTGAGCTGTAATGGCTTACAAGAAGAGTGTGTTATGATTTTACAGCTTAGCCAGAGGTTTATTCCTACTTTAATTTTACTCGTGACAGGAGAATGATTTGTCCAAACATTGTATCATTGTCAATCCGATTGCAGGCAGAGGCGCTGGTAAAAAGGCGATCCCTCAGATTGAATCTTTTCTAAATACCTTTGGCATTGATTATGATTTGCTGGTGACAAATGAACCTGGCCACGGGATCAGATTGGCTGAAGAAGCGGGGTCGAATGGTTATGATACTGTTGTCGCTGCAGGCGGGGATGGGACAGCGAATGAAGTCATCAACGGGTTGATGCATGCCCAAAACAACGGCAAACATACATCCCGCCTGGCTGTGCTGCCCGTCGGCAGGGGTAATGATTTCTCTTATGGGATGGGTGTGCCGCAAGAGCTTGAAGCAGCCTGTAAGATTTTACGGGACGGCCGTACCAGGATGATTGATGTGGGGTTTGTTAAGGGGGGCGATTACCCTGAAGGACGCTATTTTGGGAATGGGGTTGGCATTGGTTTCGATGCTGTGGTTGGCTTTGAAGCAGCGAAATTGCCTCGTTTTATTACCGGTATGCCGGCTTACCTGATTGCCGCGTTAAAAACGATATTTTTGTATTTTAATGCGCCTGATTTGCGTGTAGATATTGATGGGCAGGTCATCCAACAAGCCTGCCTGATCGTCTCATTAATGAACGGCAAGCGTATGGGCGGCGCATTTATGTTTGCACCCGAGTCTGAACCGGATGATGGTTTGTTGAATTTATGTATTGCGGGACAGGTGTCACGAATAGGTGTTTTGGGCTTGTTTCCAAAGGTCATGTCAGGCAAACAGAGGGACCACGAAGCTATTCTGATGCCGGTTGGCAAGACTATCAGTATTGAAGCCATTACCGGCAGCTTGCCGGTTCATGCTGACGGTGAAACCATTTGCGTTGTAGGTAAAAATTTAGAAGTGACAATATTGAAACAAAAATTAGAAATGGTGTGTGAGTAATCCAATGCTTCTTTGGGTAGTAAATAAAATTATCAAGTGTATTACCAATTTGATATTGAAAATTGATGGTGCTGATCTGGCAAAGGTGCCACAGGAAGGCCCATTAATTGCAGCAGCGAATCACGTCAATTTTTTGGATGCACCGGTCATAATTACCCATCTTTATCCGCGAAAGACTACCGGCTTGGTCAAAAAGGAGACATGGGACAAACCATTTTTAGCCTTTTTGTTTAATTTGTGGGAAGGTATCCCAATCGATCGGGACATTGCAGATTTTGCTGCATTCAAACAAGCCAAACAAGCGTTGAAGGATAA
>LGHA01000079.1 GCA_001508595.1 Anaerolineaceae bacterium 46_22
CCGAGCGATTCTGTTCCTTCTATGGATGGCGGTTTGCATCTTTATAAAGAGATCGTTCCGGTTTCACCCTTGATTGCGAGCCGATTAAACCCGATGGAATTTTACGATCTGATTGTAAAGAACCCGACTTCTTTGCTGAGTCTGCCTTCAATTGCCTTCACTGAATTGCGTTTGGGCGAGCTGGCAGATGATCCCGAAGGTGGTCAGATTGGGGATTTGCCATATTCAAACCTGGATCATCTTCGTGAAGTGCTCAAAGACCTGAAGACAAAGCCAGTAGCGACCAAAATGGTAGATCGCGCCAGCCCTGCAACTTTTGCTTATCGCACTGTAAAGAACGGCTTTTACATTGGCAATGAATCTGCAATCGCCTTTTATCCAATGCCATCAAGCCATGAATTGCGAGAGATGAATTATCGTTGGTGGCGTTCTGCAAATATGTAATATTTTTGTGCATTGATTATTAAGAGGCATCAGATTATCTACTTTCAGGAGTAATTATGAATCAAGTTTGGCTTTATATCAGTATTTTCGCGAGTTTAATTTCAATTGGTGCTGCCCTTTACTTGTTTTTCTGGGTCAAGCGGCAGGATCCCGGAACAGAAAAAGCCCAGGAAGTCGCTTCATGGATACGGGAAGGGGCACAGACTTACTTAAAACGATTGTATGTCGCACTCACGATCGTCTCATTGGTTTTGGGTTTCATCATTGCGGTAGTTTTTAGCTTTGACCTGACCGAAGTAGCTTTAGGGAATGTGCAGATCACACCCTCAAGCGGCTTAAGAATGGCACTTGCTTTTATTAGCGGTGCGATTTGTTCGGCGATAGCCGGTTATATGGGGATGAGTGTTGCTGTTGAGGCGAATGTGCGAACAGCAACCGCAGCCAACGAATCCCTTAATAAAGCATTCAAATTATCATTTTATGCCGGCTCGGTAATGGGCTTAGCAATGGTCGGTTTGGCTGTCATTGGCATGAGCGTTATCTTTCTGATCACAGAGAGTGCAGACGCAGTGTTGGGTTTCAGCTTTGGCGCCTCAGCCTTAGCGCTACTTGCGAAGGCGGGCGGCGGCATTTACACTAAAACAGCAGATATCGCTGCAGACCTGGTTGGCAAGGTTGAGGTTGGTATCCCGGAAGATGACCCCAGGAACCCGGCGGTAGTTGCCGATAACGTGGGCGATAATGTTGGCGACGTCGCAGGCATGGGTGCAGATATTTTTGACAGCTATGTTGCATCCACGGTTGCGGTTATGCTGCTTGGTGCTGCGTCGACAAGTCTCTCATCACAATATGTCATCCTTCCCTTGATTTTGTGTACCCTTGGGATCATTGCATCCTTGTTGGGTATTCAATTTGTCAAGGTTGGCAAGGATGGCAAGCCTGGAACAGCATTGAACTTTGGAACAATTATTACAACAGTATTTTTCTCGGTGCTGGTTGTGATCCTGGTTCTTCTAACGGATATCAACATTGGCATTCTTTGGACAACTTTGACAGGATTGATCACCGGTGTGATCATCGGTTTCACTTCGGATTATTTCACCTCTGAGGGTCACAGGCCAGTCAATGAGACCGCTCGTGTTTCAGATTCAGGGGCTGCGATCACCATCATCACAGGTTACAGCTACGGTCTGGTAAGTATTGTGCCTTCGGTGATTGGCATCGCTGTGGCAACCCTGCTTTCTTTTTACATTGCGGAATCAACAGGTTTACCCGGAATTTATGGTATCGGGATCAGCGCCGTTGGCATGCTTTCGATCAGCGGTATGATCGTATCAGCAGATGCATACGGTCCAATTGTTGATAACGCCCGTGGTATTGCGGAGATGGCAGGGATGGATCATAAAGTGATTGAAATAACCGATACGCTTGATGCAGCAGGTAACACTGCCAAAGCGATTACCAAAGGGTTTAGCATCAGTGCGGCAGCTTTGACAGTTTTAGCTTTGTTTGCTGCCTATGCTGAGGTTGTAGAAGCAACAGGCATTGAAATTAATATGAGCTTGCGTGATCCGATTGTGATAGCGGGTGTATTCCTTGGGGCGATGACGCCGCCGCTGTTCAGCGCGTTGACCATGCTTTCAGTGACGAAAAATGCATTTGAAATGATTGAGGAAATTCGCAGGCAATTTAGAGAAAATCCGGGTATTCTGGCTGGCACGCAAAAACCAGACTATGAAACTTGTGTTGGTTTGGCTGCTCAGGGGGCATTAACTTCCCTGGTTTTACCCGCATTTTTAGCTGTAGGTTTGCCGCTCCTGGTTGGATTTATCCTTGGACCCAATGCATTGGGAGGGTTCCTGGGCGGTGCAATTTTCACCGGTGTGATTTTTGCCTTGCTGATGGCAAATGCCGGCGGTCTTTGGGACAATGCAAAGAAGTTCATTGAAACAGGACAGTACGGTGGTGTTGGTTCGGATGCCCATAAGGCAAGTGTTGTAGGAGACACAGTTGGTGATCCATTCAAGGATACTGCTGGACCTTCTCTTAACACTTTGATCACTGTCATGTCCCTGGTTTCTTCTTTGTTTGCGCCGATTATTGCTGCTTTCCACCTGTTTTAGACAAGATTTTTACTTAAACGAAAGAGACGCCGTAAAAGGTGTCTCTTTTTTTGATTGAACCAAAAAGTTTTTACCAAGGAGCCTGAAGACAATCTGATCATCTGGGGTAAAATACGGACAAACCATTAAGAATTTCAGGAAAATCAATTTATGTTTCGAGATTACGGACCGGGATTGACCGTTGATGAATTAATTGGCACGCCTGCATTCCACTTAGATCATCTTCAATTGCCGCCAGGAGAAGTTTTTGATAAGGTCAAATCCACTGCCAGAAAAATGGTTGAGTCAGGTATGGAATCATTTGTTCTTTCCGAAATTTGGGAAGATGGTTACACTGTTTGGACCAGTTTGAAGGATGAGAAACCGGCATTGATCACACCTGGTGGGCAATTAATTCGATCAATTGATTGATGATGATTTTTAGATATTAATTGAAGATTTGATATCCTGACGTATATTTTCAGGGAATAAGGGCAGAATTCTCTTGATAAGCCTTGTTATTTCTGTAGATCGGCTGATAGAAAGACTTTGTTTAACAAAAAAGGCGGTTTCCGTGGGGGAAAGATCAATCAAAGTCTCAACCAGGTTTTCAAGTTCCTCCATGTAGGAAGAATCAGGCTTTTGAATAATTGGACTTAATAGCCTAAATACCTGTGGGAAATTGTTAAAATCTGATCGTTCAAAGCTTGCTTGCAAACCTCGAAGACCATAAGCAATCATCGATGGATCTTTATGATTTAAAAGGAATTGAATCAGGTTTTCCCATGCCCCAGGAAACTTGTTTTGAAGTGTCAGGGTCCCAATAGAAAGCAAATCGAATTTCAAACCGTCATCAAGTTCGGGGTCAAGCCATTTTATTAAACGTGTTAAGATTGGGTCAGGTTCATCCAGGACGACATGCCCAAGCATGAAAATTGCCAATTGTTTGATTTCATAATGCGGATCTGACCAAAGTTCTTCTGCCAACTCAAGTGAAGCCTGAGGGCTTTTTACAATCCGTGGTTTAAGGTCCGCATGGAGTTGACGGATGAGGGGAGGGGGAAGATGATACTTTTGGGAAACTGTCACAGATTCGGGCGTATCGCCCTGATGCAAAACTCGATTTGCATAAAGGCTGAATAGATCTTTCAATCGGCGGTGAAACACCCTGGGTGTGTGATAAGCCGTGACCAGTTCTTCAATTTGGCCCTTGATTCGGGCTGGATTTACAGCAGGCATGGTCCCTCTGTCCCATTCAAACTGATGACCGGGGCAAATAAGAAATTTTTACCCCGGTGAATAATTTGAATTTTAATAGGCTTTGGCAAAGTAAGCTTTGATATTTGTTTCCTCGCCGCTGTAAATGCATTTGCCTTGACCGCCAGGCTGTTCCATGGGGATGCAGCGCAGGGTCGCTTTTGTTTCTTCTTTGATTTTGGCTTCGTTTTCAGCATCAGGATGCCACCAAACAAAACACCAGCCATCCTTCTCAATCACGTCTTTGAATTCTTGATAATCTTTTGGCTCAAAAATGTGATCATCCCTGAATTTAGCGGCTTTTTCAAGCATGTTCGCTTGTATTGTTTCTAGTAGGTCACTGACTCGTTGATTGATACCAGCCTGGGGTACAAAACTTTTCCCATCCCTGCCAGGGATATCTCTGCGAGCAAGTGCAACACTATTCTTAGCTACATCTTTAGGGCCGATTTCCATGCGCAAAGGTACGCCACGCAATTCCCAGTGATTGAACTTAAAGCCCGGGGTGACCTCTGTGCGGTCGTCTACTTCAAGCCTGATTCCTTCAAGCTCCCTCTTTATCCGCTCTACGACGGGCAGAACTTGTTCTCGTTCCTCATCGTTGCGATAGATTGGAACGATGACGAGCTGAATGGGTGCCAGGCGTGGGGGCAAAACCAAGCCCTGGTCATCGCCGTGGGTCATGATGATTGCACCAATAAATCGGGTTGAGAGACCCCAGGAGGTCGTCCAGCAATATTGCCGGGTATTATTTTCATCAAGGAAGTTGATGTCAAAGGCTTTTGCAAAATTCTGTCCCAGGTTATGGCTGGTCCCTGCTTGAAGGGCTTTTTTATCGCCCATCATGGCTTCAATGGTGTAGGAGCGTACTGCGCCTGCAAATTTCTCAGTTTCGCTTTTTCGACCCGGAATAACCGGAACGGCTGCTTCGTTGCGAGCGAAGTCTGTGTAAATATCCAGCATCTGCAAAGTTTCTTCTTCTGCCTCTTCTGCAGTTGCGTGGGCTGTGTGACCTTCTTGCCAGTAGAATTCAAGGGTGCGCAAGAATAAGCGGGTGCGCATTTCCCAGCGGACAACGTTGCCCCATTGGTTAATCAGCAAGGGCAGATCTCGATAAGACTGAATCCATTTGGAATACATATAACCGATAATGGTTTCAGAGGTTGGGCGAACGATGAGCGGCTCATCCAAAACCGAACCACCGCCAATGGTTACCACAGCCAGTTCAGGTGAAAACCCCTCCACATGTTCCTTTTCTTTTTCGAGAAAGGACATGGGAATAAAGAGGGGGAAGGCTGCGTTGACATGCCCGGTGGCTTTAAAGCGGCTGTCCAGGGCATCTTGAATATTTTCCCACAAAGCCCACCCATAGGGTCTGACAACCATGCACCCACGTACGGGTGCATAATCTGCCATCTCTGCGCGCTGGACTAACTGGTTGTACCATTCTGAATAATTTTCTGATTTTGGCGTTAATTTCTTCTCATCCATAATTACTTTCTTTTTTTATTGTTTATCTTGATTTTTGTTAGATTGTTCTTCCTGAAATTTAATCAAGATATCGAAACCTGTTTCAGGGTCAGGTGCAAAGCTGATCATCTCACGGTTTTTTGGAGGAACATAATCTTCAAGTTCATTAAGGAATGTTTCCAGAACCTTACGCCACTCGTCTCCAATTAATATCAGGGGTTTGGGTGAAATTGAATTGATCACAAGCTGGTTCCAGGTCAGGCAGATTTCAAGCAAGGTGCCTATGCCGCCCGGGAGTGCAAATGCAGCATCACAGTCCTCGACCAATGTATTCAAACGCTCTTTAAAACCCATAAATCGCCATTCCTCATCAACCCATTCATTGGGTTGGGTAGGGCGATAGGTTTCAATTGCTTCACTGGTGACACCGATCACATGCCCTCCTGCTTCGCTGGCACCGCGAGAGGCGGCTTCCATTGTGCCCTGGTATCCACCTGTCAAAACAGTCATGCCTGCACTTCCCAGGAGCCGACCTAATTGATAGGCTTGCTGGTAAGCGTCAGACCCAGCTTCAGGGCTGGCGCCGCCAAAAACGCTAATCTTCATTGGTATCCACTTTTCCTTCTGGGTCCGGGGAGTCTTCGCGCCATTGAAAATGTTCTAAAATTTCTGCAGCTTCAATGCTCAGAGAAGTCGCCAGATTCTTAGGAGTTTGGGGACGGGGACTGTTTGGATCGTACCATCCCTTTTCCTTTACAAATTGATGCATCCTTTGTGTTAATTCGTTAATATTCATCACCACA
>LGHA01000080.1 GCA_001508595.1 Anaerolineaceae bacterium 46_22
TCTGGCTATTACACAGCCGACCAATTCACTGGCTTAGATGCTTTATCTGCAGTTCCAACTCAACCAGAAACAGAAGAGCTTGGTCCTGTTCTGAAGATTGGCCAAATTGGCCAGATGTCCGGCCTGATGGCTCTCTACGGCCTGCAGCAGCAACGGGGCTTCGATTTGGGCCTTGAATATATGTCCGGCGGCAAGAAAGACGACCAGGGCCGCTGGATTATTGCCAATCGTCCTGTCGAGGTCATCGTCAAAGATGATGAGGGCAACCCAGAAAAAGCCGTATCGCTTGCACTGGAGCTGATTGAGAGAGACGGCGTTGAATTACTGCAGGGTCCCGTTTCTTCAGCTAGTGCTGTAGCGCTCACGAATGTGGCTTTAGAAAATAAAATCATTTTGATGATTGATCCTGCTGCGTCTTCCTACCCAACTGGGCCGAATTTTAACCCTTATGTTTTCCGCACAGCACGCACCAACTTCGATGACACCTTGATCATTGCTAAATATTTGGTCGAGAATGTGGGACCCACTTTTGCCCATATTGGGGTTGATAATGCCTTTGGTCGCGGTTCTGGAGAAGCGCTCAAATACTCTGTGGAGAAATTTGGCGGCGAACTGATCGCAGATATCTACGCACCTTTCGAAACGACTGATTTCACGCCCTATGTCCAGCAAGCAATGGATTCCGGTGCTGATAACTTGTTCCTGACCTGGTCTGGCACTGGTTATGTTACTCTTTTCCAGGCGCTTTCTGACATGGGTGCGTTGGAAGTCATGACTGTTGGTACTGGATTTGGTGATAATGCCTCCTTCACTGCAGTATTTGGCGAGGATGTACTTGGTACTGTCGGTTTGAACGTTTACCACTACACCGCGGCAGATACAGAAGTCAACGATTGGTTAGTAGAGCACCACTTTGAAAAATACAAAGACGCTCCAGATGCCGCGATTAATGCATATCCTGATTTGTTTACAGCAGGTGGTATGGCTTCTGCGATTGCTCTGGCTTCTGCTCTTGAAAAGACCAGTGGTGATACGGATCCCGAGGTGATGATCCCTGCCTTAGAAGGCTTGATGTTTGAAGGACCCAAAGGGACCTATCATATCCGCCCAGAAGATCATGTGTGCGAACAGCCGATGAATATTCTCAGGCTAGTTAACTTGAATCCTGATCTGGATGGGGATGGCATCAATGAATATCGCTTTTTCGAAACAGTTTATGTTTCGAAATACGATGAACTAGGAATTCCTTGCACGCTGGTTGGTGAATATGAATCGCGCTGCGGAGATTTGCCCAGGCTGAATCAGTAAGTTTGTGGAGTTGAATATCGCAAGGGAGGGGTCTACCTACCCCCTCCCTTCGAAATCACTGGTAATCAATTAGATATTATCTGGAATTATTATTGCATTATTTAATTCGGGAACGATCTTTGAATATAACATAAGGCAAATATCTTATGACTGAAAATATTATTGTCGAAGTTGAGAACCTCCGGAAGGTTTTTGGCGGTTTGGTAGCCGTCGATGATGTGAGTATGCAAGTGACAGCTCATACGATGCATGCTATCATCGGACCGAATGGCGCCGGAAAAACCACACTATTCAACTTAGTAAGCGGGGTTATGCCGCCCACAAGCGGGAGAGTGTTCTTTAAAGGTGAGGACATTACCAATGTCTCTCCACAAAAGCGGGCGCACCTAGGTATTGGGCGGTCCTATCAAATTACCAATATTTTCCCAAACTTGACCGTATTGGAAAATGTCCGCTTGGCAGCTCAAGCCATGGGTAAAGATAATTTCAAGTTTTTTCAACCGGTAGAAAAATTTACACAATACATTGAAAAAGCAGAAGAGGTTATCTCACTGGTAGGCTTGGCGGGTCGCGAATGGGTGTTAGCCCGCAATCTTTCGCATGGTGAAAAGCGAAAGCTTGAACTTGGCATCATGATCGCTTGTGATCCTGAGCTGCTCCTCTTTGATGAACCGACAGCCGGAATGTCTTCTGAGCAAGTGCCAGAATTGATTGAGATTATTCATAGGGTAGTGCGTCAAAAGGACCGCACTGCCATACTCGTTGAACATCGTATGGATATGGTCATGTCAATTTCAGATGTGATCACGGTGATGAATCAAGGGCGCATTTTAGCTGAAGGCTCACCGCACGAAATCGCTAATAATGATCAGGTTCAGGCTGCCTATCTTGGTAATTTGTATGGAGAATTAGCATGAGTGATGTCAGGCATGACGACCTGTTACTTGTGGATCACATTCACACTTACATTGGTCAATTTCATATTCTCGAAGGGGTCAGTGTGCGCGTCCCAAAAGGCTCAATTACGGTTTTGCTAGGCCGTAATGGCGCGGGCAAAACCACAACTCTCAAATCGATTATCGGTCTCACGCCACCCCGCGAAGGAAAAATCATCTTTGATGGGATGGAAATTCAAGGCAAACGACCCTACAATATTGCCAATCTTGGAATTGGGTACGTACCAGAACACCGAGCGATTTTTCGACAACTTAGTGTCCTTGAAAACCTGAAATTAGCTGAGCGCAAAAAAGGAGATTTTGAGCGCAGTTCTGACTTTATCTTCAAGCTTTTTCCTGACCTAAAACGTCTCTATAAATTGCCTGGTAATCATCTTTCTGGCGGACAGCAACAGATGTTAGCGGTTGCGCGGGCTTTGGTCCCCGAGAACAAGCTGTTATTGATTGATGAACCGAGTGAAGGCTTAGCACCTATTCTTATCCAACAAATGATGGAAGCAATTGAAACCCTGAGCCGCACGACCACAGTTCTCCTCGTTGAACAGAATTTTATTATGGCAAGCCAGCTGGCAAAGCAATTCACGATTATAGATGATGGTAAATCGGTGAGCTCCGGATTAATGAAAGACCTCGTTTTGCAACCTGAAGTTATTCACCGTTATTTGGGTGCAAGTATCAAAACGCGCATAGAATTGGAGATGGAACATGAATCGAAAGAATAAGAGGATTCTCCAAACGATTCTCATTGTTGTGGTGGCACTGGGAATTATTGTCGGACTTTACCTTTATGCAGGCCAACGCGCTTTTGTTAGCACTATCTTTTCTGGGCTTACCCTGGGCTCGCTTTTCTTCTTGGTAGCTGCTGGCCTCACGCTTATCTTTGGTTTGATGGATGTCTTGAACTTTGCGCACGGTTCTATGTTTATGCTGGGAGCATACATTGGCTGGCAGTTTTATACTAACCCTACCTTTATTTTTGGCATAGCTCCTTTGGCATTAGCCTTTGGTACGGGCGTGATGTTTATTTCCGTGCTGAAGCCATATTTGGTTGCTTGGAATTTATCCCCGCGCATGCAAAAACTGCTTCCAACCATTGCTTATATCTTAGCCGCGGTTGTGATTGTATTTGCTGTGCTTGGTTTCGATATTTTAGCGTTAGCCGATACTGCTATGGTTGCGATGACGACAACAACAGTAGGTAACCCTCTTGCGGAAATTTCTCCTCAGGAACCGTTAGAAGAGTTTTGGGTCCGTCCAGTTTTAATAATGTTAGGTGGTTTGTTGATTGCCTTTGGATCTTCTAAACCAGGGGATAAAACTCAATATGCGCCAAAGGAAAATCTTGGCAAGGCAATTCTCGTGCCGGCAATTTTGTTGGTCTTAACCGTGGTGAGCGTATTCATTCGCGAATCGGCACCTGTTAGCGTGTTGCTAATGAATGGGAATATTCGCTTCTTGCTTTCAATTCTTGTCTCCGTTGCTTTTGGGTTCGTGTTTGGTGCTGTCATTGAAATTATTCTTATCAGACCGCTCTACGCACGCCCCACTTTTATTATCCTGATGACATTGGGCTTAAGCTATGTGATTCGCGAATTGGTGCAATTTCTTTGGGATCCGCTGACCTATCAGATGGCACGCCCACCGCTTTTTGCCATGCCTGGGAAAGCAGCCTCCATCGGAGAATGGCTGCGGAATGGCAACTCTACGATTGATATTTTGGGAGTTACCGTTCCGACTTATCGCTTGTTTATTATTGCTCTGGGCATCATAATGTTCGCCTTGGTGACCTTGCTCATGACAAAGACACGGTTAGGTATGATCATCCGTGCAGGTGTTCAGGATCCAGAAATGGTCGAAGCAATGGGCATCAATGTGAAATCTGTTTTCACTTTGGTGTTTGCGTTAGGTGTGGCATTGGCAACGTTAGGGGGTATTGGGGCAGCACCTTTTCTCCCGGTCCAACCTTTGATGGGGGATGCTTACCAGACGCAAGGGCTAATAACTGTTGTAATCGGCGGCATGGGGAGCTATGTGGGTGCTTTCGTGGGCGCGATGATATTAGGCATTGCACGCGCTTTCGGGGATTATTTTGCGCTCAAGCTTTCCCTATCCCCAGCGATTGCAGAAGCTTCTACGGTCATCATTATGGTCATTGTATTATTAACCAAGCCTCAGGGTCTTTTTGGGAAGAAGGAGTAATAATTCTCCATGGCAGATATCGCTATCAAAACGAAAATTAATCAAAAATCCTGGCTAAAATCTGAACGAGGATTCCTTATCTTCGTAGTTATTATGTTGGCATTCCCGTTTGTGTTGAATTTGATAACTGGAACTGGGCTTAATGAGGGTGTTACCAAGTTCTGGCAAGGTCAATTGATTATCTTTTTCATCATGGCTGTCTTTGCGATGAGCTATGACCTCCTTATTGGCTATGGTGGTATTCTTTCATTTGGGCATGCAGCATCTTTTGGGGGTGGAGCTTATACTTTTGGCCTTTTGATGAAACATTGGGCTCCAAATTTCATTAAAAACACTCCCATTGTCATTGGAAATACCGATATTACCATGATAGTTGTCTTGCTCATTGTTTTTTTGGCGGTGTTCCTTGTTTCAATTTTGATTGGTTTGATGTTTGCAGTAACATCCATTCGATTAAAAGGAACTTACTTTGCCATGCTCACACTGGCGCTTTCTACAGCCTTGTACATCATCATTAAATCGACCGATTTACATCAATGGACTGGAGCAGATGAGGGTTTGCATGGCGTCCCCTTACCAGTTTGGTTGAATCCGACTCAAAATCGCCTCACCGTGTATTTAATCAGTCTCGCGTTTTTGGTGATCTCGTATTTTTTGATGAAACGCTTTGTAAACTCCCCAACGGGACATGTTGTCATCGCTAACCGTGAAAATGAAGATCGCATGCGCATGATAGGGTACAACCCTGTTACCTTTCGCACGATCGTCTTTGTCTTTGCTTCGATTTTTGCTGGTTTGGCGGGGGCGCTATATTCCATTTGGAACATGAGCGCTACCCCAACGATGATGTCTGTGGTGACCACGGTGAATGCACTTATCATGGTGATTATTGGAGGGATGGGCACTTTAATTGGCCCCATTTTTGGCGCTGGAATTAGCCAGGTGATCCAACAATTTTTCTACACGTGGTTTGGGGCGCGTTGGCCTTTGGTTTTCGGGCTTCTCTTCATTTTTATCGTGATGTTTGTACCCTATGGCATTGTTGGGACTTACCGTATGCATGCTGTAAATTTGCAGCAAGGGCGTAAGCGCTTGTTTAAACTTTTTTCACGTCAAGAGGAATCGCCAAGAGAAAAAGAAGTTAGTGGCTGAGGATTGTAATTCGGCTTTAAAAAAACCTAAAAGTATATCAAGCGGCGCCATTATGGCGCTGCTTTTTGCATCTCTGAATTGAATTATTAATAAAG
>LGHA01000081.1 GCA_001508595.1 Anaerolineaceae bacterium 46_22
CTGGTGTCCTCACCAGCTAGAAATCTTACATAAACAATCTATTCTATATGATCTCTCTGGTGTCCTCACCAGAGAGCAAACCCACATAAACAATCTATTTTCATTGGATCGCTTTTGATATTTGATATTCTGGCTGACTGCCTCAGATATTAACAAGACAACCATCCTTATCCCATATCGTCAACCAGATCATAGGGCTTGATTCCATGTTCCTACATTTTAATTAACAACAATAATCATACCCACTTCGTCAATCAAATGCATCAGCCAAACAAAATCCCGACCATTGACAAATAATTCATAAGGTATCAAAATAACCAAAGACTGTAAAACTTTGATAATCTGGACATAAATAACGCACGATTTGAATTACATGAGCCATGAAGACTAACTTCGCAACCTAAACACCTGGTTCCCATCAAAATAATCAGACCAAAAGAGCCTAATTCCCCCATTTTCCCCTTGATTTAAAAAGATGATTACGCTATACTAGAAACACTAGTGGTTAAAAGTGGAGAATAGTGGGTTGAAGTGGAGCGCCGGCATACCCGGCGCGCCATTGGTATTAGGAGTGGTAGAACAGATGTTCTTGGGTCAGTATGAGCACACCATTGATGAAAAAGGCCGAATAACCATTCCCTCCAAATTCAGGGAGGCTTTAGGGGAGTCAGTTTATATCACCCAGGGCTTTGATGGTAACTTACAGGCTTTTCCAGCAGATTTGTTTGAATTGATGGCAAAGCAGGTGCGTTCAATCAGTTATTTAGACTCAAACAGCCGCTTGCTCCGCCGAATTCTCTTTGCTAACGCAGAGAAAACAAGTTTTGACAGTGCCGGTCGCGTTCTTTTACCTGCATTCCTGAGAGAGACTGCAAATCTCAAGGGGGTCGCAGTTGTGGTCGGCAGTGGCGAATACTTCGAATTGTGGTCGCCAGAAAACTGGCAAGCACAACAAACATCGCTGAATGATATCGAAGCGAATGAAAAAAGATTCAGCGCCCTGGATTTAAAGACCCTACAATGAACGACACAAATCATGGGGAGGGAGCCGTCGCTGGCAGCCCCGGCGATCAATTCCCCCACCAACCAGTTCTTTACCATGAAGTCCTGGATGCTTTGGCACCTGAGCCTGGCAAAAATTACCTTGACGGCACGCTGGGCGCTGCAGGCCATGCAGAGGGCATTCTCAATGCCACAACGCCCGACGGGAGCTTGCTCGGTCTTGACCTTGACCCGGAAGCGCTGGCTATTGCTCGCCACCGTCTTTTAGCCTTTGGGGACCGGGCAATCATCCGCCAGGCATCCTATGAAATAGCACCGGAAATTTTAGCGGAAATTGGGTGGCATAAAGTGAACGGCATCCTGCTTGACCTGGGTGTTTCATCAATGCAAATTGACCGCCCATCTCGAGGTTTTTCTTTTATGGAAGAAGGTCCTTTGGACATGCGATTCGATCAGGAAGCCGGTAAGACTGCCGCAGACCTGGTCAACACCCTCAGCGAAGAGGCTTTAGCAAATATTATCTGGAAGTTTGGAGATGAGCGCTATTCCCGCAGAATCGCCCGGGCACTTGTTTCGGAACGACCGATCCACACAACGCAGGACCTGGTTGCAATCGTTCAGAAAGCTGTACCTGGGTATTCTTCGCAAATACATCCAGCAACCCGCACCTTCCAGGCACTGCGCATCGCTACCAACAGGGAATTGGAAACGCTTGCCAATGCCCTGCCAGGATTGATCACTTGTCTTGAGCCTGGCGCAAGAATTGCTGTGATTAGCTTCCATTCACTGGAAGATCGGATAGTGAAGCAAACCTTTAAAAAAGAAAGCCGGGATTGCATTTGCCCACCAGAACAACCGGTATGCACCTGTGGACATCAGGCTTCATTAAATATTCTTACGAAGAAGCCAATTACGGCTTCAAAGAAAGAAGTTCAGGAAAACCCGCGATCACGCAGCGCAAAGCTGCGCATCGCAGAGAAAAAAAGCAAGGCAAGATAATTGCAAGGTTAAGGCTATGAAAAATCAAATTTTACAAGCCTATAAACAAGCCCCATGGCGAATCCAGATTCAATGGATTGGCCTGTTTCTGCTTGCCCTGGTGCTAATCGCCGCAATTACAGGTCTTTACCTGAATATCAGTGCCCAGGCAGCAACCTCCGGCCGAAAAATCCAAGTTCTTGAAAGTGATATTGAAGACATTAATAACGAGATTGCAGACCTGACAACGCAACTTGCCAAAGCGCAATCCATTGAAAATATGCGTGCAAGAGCAAAAGAACTTGGCTTCAAAATGATTGATCCCAATAATGCCGTGTATCTTGAAATCCCTGGCTATGACCCAAATGCTGATCTTGTACTTGCACCGCCAAGGGTCAATATCATTGCAGAATCTCCAAATGTTAAGTCTTCATACAAAATTTCTCTTTGGGAATGGTTCATCGATCAAATCTGGCAGCCAACGAAAAATTCAACACAGCTAGAAGGGGTGGTTCTGCCATGAAAATGCCTTTCCATGGTCGTTACTTATCTATTGTTATAATTTGTGCCATCCTGGGTGGGGCAATTGTTGTTCAAATGGTTCGCATTAATTACACAATCTACGCCCAACAATTAATTGCAAAGTCTGAAGATTACCAGGGCATCGAAAAGGTCATTTATCCATCACGCGGGAACATATATGATCGTTCAGGGCACATCCTGGCAACCAACCAGGTCGGTTATGAACTTGGTATTGACCTGAAATTTGTTGCAGACCCTGAATCCATCGCTTTTTCTGTTGCATCAATTATCGATGACATGGATTATGTGAATGTTTATGAATTAGCCAACACAGAAAAGCGTGATGTCGAGAACAGGTACTTCGTTCTCTCAAGCTATGTGAGCAAAGAAAAGATTGACGAACTTGCAAGGTTAAAGGAAAACTACTCTGAACGACGCCAGGAGCAGAAATCCAGCAAACCCAGTTTATCTGGTTTGGTCTGGTACCCTATGCAGCAGCGAACGTACCCTGAAGGCACCTTAGCCGCAAACATTCTTGGTTTTTACAATTACTTTTCTCGTGAAACAGCCCAGGGCGTCTATGGGATTGAAGAGGCGTACAACCGACTGCTGACTGGCAAACCCCAAAGCGTCTTTATGCCAAATGACCCCTACCTGGTTGAAGCATTACCTGATATTCAACCTGGCGCAAGCCTGGTTCTCACCATCGATCGTGAAATCCAGAGTATGGTTGAAAGGACACTTTCAGACGCCATCGAATGGTCGGGTGCAGAAGGCGGAACCATCATTGTTGCTGACCCGAAAACCGGCGAAATCCTTGGCATGGCAAGCACCCCCTACTTCAATCCCAACGAATATTGGAAATATGAAGAGACATTTCCTGGAATCACACCCTATAATAGGGCGATCGGTACAACCTACGAACCCGGATCGGTGTTTAAGGTCATCACCATGGCTGCTGCGTTGGACAGCGGTGTTGCTGAACCCAGCACAACATATAATGATTCGTCCGGTGTTTATTGGGTTGCCAACAGCTGGCCTATTTACAACTGGGATGGCGGTGCCTGGGGTGTCCAGGACATGACCGGCTGTATGCAGCATTCATTGAATGTCTGTCTAGCCCACGTGGCAGTTGACCTCTTACAAGAAGACCTGTTTTATCAGTACCTGCAAGCCTTCGGTTTTGGCAGGAGCACAGGCATCGATCTTGCCAGCGAAGCGAATTATCCACTGCGTCTGCCAACAAATAATCAATGGGTTGAAATTGATCTTGCGACAAACTCCTTTGGGCAGGGTATTGCCGTCACCCCCATCCAAATGGTGACTGCAATCTCTGCGGTTGCCAATGACGGCATGATGATGACCCCCCATGTAGTACGCAGCGTCATTGATCGTGGGCAGCAGTATGATGTCACGCCCCAGGTCATCAACAGCCCAATATCTCCAGAAACAGCCCATACCTTAAGCCAAATGCTCACCATTGCCCTTCAAGAAGAAGCTTCAGATGCCCTTATTGAGGGCTACACCATTGCTGGCAAAACCGGCACCGGGGAAATTCCAACTGAATTCGGATATACCAGTGAATTAACCAATGCATCCTTCGTTGGATGGGGGCCTTCAGATGACCCCCAATTCCTCGTTTATGTGTGGCTCGAAAAACCGACCATCTCTAAATGGGGCTCTGTCGTTGCTGCCCCGGTCTTTCGAGATGTGGTCGAACAACTTGTTGTCTTGATGCGGATTCCCCCTGACAATATCCGATTGGGGACGGCAAATGAGTAAAAGGAACCCCAGTGTTTAACCTGAAGGACATCGTCCAAGCCCTGACCAAAATACAATTGCCGCTGCTGGATTTACCAATCAGCAGTGTTGTGATTGATTCGCGCCAGGCAGCACCGGGCAGCCTTTTCATCGCCTTACGGGGTGAACAAACCGACGGACACGAATATGTCCAGAACGCCTTTGACAATGGGGCAGTTTTAGCCCTTGTTCATAGACAGGTATCTGACAAACACCAAACGCTGGACTTCCGACAAACGGATATTACGTTTGAGGATATCAACACAGACCTACCGCTCTGTTTGCTGGTCGAAGATACGCTTCAAGCCCTGCAAAATTTTGCAGCCTTTTGGCGAGCGGAACACCCTGTTCGCACAATTGGGATAACAGGAAGCGTTGGTAAAACAACCACCAAGGAATTGACCGCATCGCTGCTTGCGCAAAAGTTTAAGGTGTTAAAAAACCCGGGAAATCGAAACAATGAAATCGGTTTGCCCTTGACCTTGCTGGAGCTCGAGGACCGCCATGAAGTTGCTGTCCTCGAAATGGGCTTTTATGTCCCGGGTGAAATCCGCACCCTCTGCGAAATTGCTAAACCGCAGATTGGCGTCCTGACCAATATCGGGACAGTCCACGCCGAACGTGCCGGCTCACAGGAGATCATCGCCAGAGGGAAAGCCGAGCTGGTGGAAATGCTGCCGCCAGGGCCTGAAGGCATTGCCATCCTCAATATGGATGATGCTTATGTCAGTGCAATGGCAGACCAGACTCGGGCGGATGTATTTACTTACGGCATTGAGCAAAAAGCCGATCTTATGGCTGCTGGTATTGAAACACACGGTCTGAGCGGGACTTCTTGTAACCTGATTTTCCAGGGACAAACCCATCAGGTTCATTCACCTTTGCTGGGAGCCTTTTCTGCATACACCATTTTACGGGCTGCTGCAGTTGCCATAAAGGAAGGGCTTGATTGGGAAGCAATTGAAACAGGGATTGCAGGCAGCCAGATCGACTTAAGAATGCGGCAGTTTTCATCCCCCGTTGGGGCAGTCATCCTGGATGACACTTACAACGCCTCTCCCGCCTCAACCACTGCTGCCCTGAAGTTACTGGGAGATCTTGAAGGGCGAAAGATTGCCATCCTGGGAGATATGCTTGAACTGGGTCAATACGAGCGATCCGGGCATTATGAGGTTGGAAAATTCGCCGCAAAAATTGCTGATGTTTTGATACTGGTTGGTGAGCGATCGAAGACCATCGCAGAAGCA
>LGHA01000082.1 GCA_001508595.1 Anaerolineaceae bacterium 46_22
GTCTCCCCTGAAAATAGGCCAACTAAACGAAAAAGACCTTGCTGATGCCCCACAAATATGCACAATTTCAGGTATTTTTTGGGATGAGGCATTCAAAAAAGCATAAAATTGATACAGTACGCCCCACTTTCAAAGCAACTGCACCCTTGTTTCAGTAGAGTCATTCATATAATAAGATAAATTGGAGGATAAGATCATGAAAAGGTCACTTGCATATCTCTCTAGCATTTTGATATTCATCATATTGTCTACCTTTATCGCAATTCCATCCTATTCTGTCCAGGCAAATGAAAGTAGGACGGAGGGAAATTATGTAGATATAACATTTTATTGTGGCCAGGGTGTTTGTGCGCCATTTGGTACAAACCACAAAGCAACATCAATTGTGTACTATTATTATGTTGCTGGAAATTTTCGCACTGTTTATCGACAGACTATTTCAGGTTCATTAACCCCAAAATCTTCAATCTGCGGTCAATATAAATGGCTTTTTAATCCACCTGCAACTTATACCCATGCAAATGGTACTACAACTATTGGTGGATGGTATAGAACTGGTGCTTCATGTGGTAGTGGCTCAACCTGTGATGGCTTTGCAAGCGGAAATGGCTACTATCTTAACTGCAACGGGACGGGCTGTACCGGCAGGTTCAGAACGGCTTCATATTTTACTACCCGATGCATCCCAACATCTATAGGACATACACTAACTGATGGATTTTAACAGGGTTTTAGATCATAAAATGGACTTAAAAATTTAGGACAATAAAGAAAGGAGTTAGACGATGAAAAAGTTTCTATCCAAGTTTAGTAACAAAAAAGGGATCCTTAGCATTTTTATCATTGGCTTACTTCTGTTCGTATTTATTGGCAATGTTAGAGGAGAGACCCCGCTGGATGGGATCCTCAAGCGTGTTTTTCCCAAGGGAGATGTCGTTATTGCGTGGGTAAACGGCGAACCAGTAGATTTGAACTCACTGGAAACAATGAAATCCATAGTGCTGACCAACCAGCCCTTGCTATCTGACCCACAAGCCTATCAAGAGGCAATGCAATTATTGATCCGGGATAAAGTATTGGCTGACGAGGCTAAAAATCGCGGTATTCAGGTGAGCAAAGAGGAAGCAGAGGCATATTGGGAACAAATGCAAACTTACGCTTCACAATCTCCGGAAATCTCGGCAATGTTGAAGAAACAGGAGGAGTCTTTCTCCGGTTCGAAGGCGCAATTGGAGAAAAAGATCATTACACTCTATCAGGAAAGTCTGGCAGTCCAAAAATTGACTGAACAGGTATTCCTTGAGGCGCCGCAGCCAACCGAGGAAGAAATACGTCTTGAACTGGTGAACAACCCTGTGCTCAACCAGCTCGTATTGATACCAATGGAGTTTTCTGATGCCGAAGAAGCCCAGACTGTGTTCAAAGAGCTGGAAGAACTCAAGTCCTATCAATCTGTCAGCGCTTTTGAAGAAACGTTCACTTCCTATGTACAAAAGCAAACCAATCCACAGCCTGGTGATTTTCTGCACAAAGAGTTTTTCTATCAAGAGATAGGAGAGCTTTTAGATTACGCACAAAGCGCTGTGGATATCCCGGAAAATTCGATCGAGATCTATGAAAGGGATGATCGAACAGCAGTGATTTACCTGGTGCTGCAATCTGTTCGATGGACTGAAGAGCAAGCGCAAGAACAGGTGCGTGATTTATTGTGGCAGGAAAAGCAGTCCGCGTATTTGCTTGCATTTGAAGATGATCTGATCAAGAATGCGAAAGTCGAATATATTCCTGAAGAATTACCTGAGGAAGCCCGCTTAGCCTTGACTGGCAAATAGAACAAGAGGCAGGGCTCTGACAAATCAGCCTGGATAGTGGGTTGACATGGGGGTTTTTTGCAATTTTACCTGCTTTCTAAAAGCAATTGTAAGGTGCGGACTTTTGGACCACACCATTTTTTGCTGCGTGCAACGGGATCAGGGATTTATTCCTGGCGTTGAGCTGCTGTCTTTGACGCTGTGCATTCAGATACTTTTGAATCGCTTGCAGCAGGACTTTGCCGGTTATTTTACCAGTTTGGACCAGCAAAGTCACACTTCTTTGAGAAAACTCTTCCTGCATGTTCACCATCCTTTAAACCATCAATTTCATGGCGGAAATG
The DNA here is from genome assembly GCA_001508595.1 of Anaerolineaceae bacterium 46_22. Classification (GTDB taxonomy): domain Bacteria; phylum Chloroflexota; class Anaerolineae; order Anaerolineales; family Anaerolineaceae; genus Brevifilum. Next base: position 2,156 of record LGHA01000082.1, read on the forward strand.
GTATAATCTTTTTGTAGTTACAACCCCGTCATTAATTTTGGGATTTTAAGGAGAACGTTTCTATGTCAGGACATTCGCATTGGGCGACAATTAAACGCAAAAAAGGGGCTGCGGACGCCAAAAAGGGTAAGATTTTTACACGAATTGCACGCGAGATTGTGATCGCTGCACGAGAAGGCGGCGGTGATCCAAGCATGAATGTGCGTCTCGAGCTTGCCATCGATAAAGCTAAAGCAGCCAACATGCCCAAGGACAGCATCGATCGGGCGATCAAACGCGGCACTGGCGATGATAAAGAAGGCGTCGATTTTGAAGAAATTCTATACGAAGGGTATGCGGCGCACGGCGTAGCCCTGATGATCGAATGCGTCACCGAAAATCGAAACCGAACTGTTGCTGAACTTCGCCACACCCTCTCTAAAGCAGGCGGAAATATGGCTGACCCGGGTTCCGTTAGCTGGCAGTTTGACCGTGTGACTTATTTTGCGATCCCTGCGGATACTTACGATTTTGATACAATTTTTGAACTGGCAGTTGAGGCCGGCGCTGATGATATTGAGCAAGAAGATAATTTGATTGAGATTATTGGTAAACCCAGTAGTTACCAATCTATTGCAGATCACCTCAGCAAAGCCAATATCAAACCAGAAGAATCCGGTATCCGTTTCTTACCAAAACAGGAGATCAGCCTGGACGTTGAAAATACTCTCAAGGTGATGAGGACCATTGAAGCCCTTGAAGAGCTCGATGACATCCAAAACATTTACTCAAATTTGGATATCACTGAAGAAGCAGTCCAGGCCATGGAAAACGAATAAGCGAAGGATGCTTGTTCTCGGCATTGATCCCGGTATTGCCATCACAGGATATGGGCTGATCCAAACTGGTAATCCCAGTGATTACCAGTGTATCGATTACGGCGTCATCAGGACGGTGTCAGGTATTCCTGATTCCGATCGTCTGGCAATCCTCTACAAGGCGCTTAAAAGCCTCTTGCAGCAGTATGAGGTCCAGTCCAGCGCGGTTGAAAAACTGTTTTTTCAGAAGAATGTGAGAACAGCATTTTCAGTTGGGCAGGCGCGTGGTGTCACATTGCTCGCGCTTGCACAAAGCCAGGTGCCAATCAGTGAATATACGCCAAATGAAATCAAGCAAGCGGTCTGCGGATACGGCAGTGCAGGGAAAAGCCAGGTTCAACGGATGGTGCAAACGCTGCTCAACCTGGACGATCTGCCAAAACCCGATGATGCTGCCGATGCATTGGCTGTGGCGATTTGCCATATCAACCACAAATCCTTTGAAAATTTCGTTGAAAGCGCAAAGTCATGACTCTGATCACCAGTTTTGCGAACCAAAACGTGAAGTTGATTCGCAAACTCGAGCATAAAAAGTACCGTCAGGAAACAGGTCAATTTTTTATTGAAGGCTTGCGCACGGTGGGAGAGGCAGTCCAAACCGGCGCCCCCATCGAAAGCCTCGTGATTGCACCCGAGCTCCTGGTCAGCGATTTTGGGCTTGGTTTGCTTGAAAATACCACGCTTCAAGGCGTTGACCGCTTCGAAGTCAGCGCTGAAATATATCAAAAAATTGCCCACAAACAGGGTCCCCAGGGGATTGGTGCGATTGTCAGGCAGCACTGGCAAAGCATCGATCAGATCCGCCCGGGACACGACGATTTTTGGGTGGCATTGGATTCCATCTCTGACCCGGGAAACCTTGGCACAATCTTGCGCACAGCGGATTCGGTTGGGTCTCGAGGTGTGATTTTACTCGGACAATCTACAGACCCCTATGGTCCCACCGCTGTCAAAGCGAGTATGGGGGCGATTTTCTCCCTTGATTTGATGCAATCGGATTGGGATACCTTACAGGAATGGCGAGTGCAAAACCAGGTTTCCATGGTCGGCACTTCAGATAGTGCAAATACAGATTATCAAAACATCAAATACGGGCGCCCCCTGATCCTGTTGATGGGCAGTGAACGCCATGGGCTTTCAGAAGAAATGCAATCCACTTGCGACCATATGGTTTTCATCCCCATGGCAGGCCGCAGCGATTCCCTCAACTTAGCCGTCGCAACAGCGGTTATGCTTTATGAAATTTACAACCAATCCCGAAAGCTGGATATAATAGACTCATGATTGCACTCATAACAGGCGAAATCAGCCATGTCCTCGATGGACAGGTCGTAATAAATGTGGGCGGTATAGGTTTGCTGCTTAACCTTACTGACGAAACCTGTTTGGGATGCCGTCCTGGAAACAAAAAGACCTTTCACACATATCTTGTTGTGCGGGAGGATAACCTTTCTTTATATGGCTTCGAAACCATGGAAGAACGAGATTTATTTATTCACCTGATCAGCGTTGCGGGTGTCGGGCCAAAAACAGGCCTGGCATCGCTGTCGACTCTGACCCCAGAAACAGTCCGGCGGGCAATCACCGGCGACCAACCCGAGATTTTCACCCGGGTTCCCGGCATCGGGAAGCGAACCGCGCAAAAGATCATCCTCGATTTACAGGGAAAAATTCAACCGCTGGAGCCCCTGGAAGCCGCATCAAATATGGACGAAGTGGATACCGAGGTGATGGAAGCCCTGACAGCCCTGGGATATTCGATTGTCGAAGCCCAAGCTGCCCTGCAGTCCCTGGGGAAGAATGAAGATTCCGACGCGGAAACCCGGCTGCGCAAAGCCCTGCAGTATTTTTCATAACAAAAATTTTTCTATGATGTGTAGGGCTACCTCGCAGGGGGCAGGCACTGCCCCTTTCCAAAAAAGGGCTTTCGACAAAACAATAGACCGTTTCTACTTAAGGTCTTAGAAAAAATAATCAACTCGCTAACAACAAATATATTACACCTTCCGGAGTGCGGGTTTCAACCCGCTTTTGTGGATTTATATAAAACGATCATCAACCTATTTCACATTGTTTTCAATTACAAAAATTTACGGACTAAAGACCGCACTCCGTCTTGTGAAAATTTTTTCCAAAATTTAAAATCCAATTCAAATTTTCGGTCGATCCCTTTTTAAGAAATATACAAATGAAACTTAATCGGTCTAAAGGCCTCACGCCATCAATCAAAAAAATGTTACCTTTCCGAACTCGATTCAACGCCCAATTGAATGTTTCCAGCCAATTCTGCAAAATCACTATGATATTATTGTATTTTTGAATTAATTCTAATTTTTCTCCGTTTATCTTTTGGATTTTTTGCTTAACGGGTAAAATTTACGCGTTATCCAATATTTGAAATCGAGAGGTCCATTGGCACGCACATTTAAGGGGAGGTCCTATACATGGCAAATAGGCGATCAGGCCATCGGCAGCGGTGATGCCGGTGAAGTCTATGCTGCCGCCTGCCTTGAGGACCCATCTCTTGAAGGC
>LGHA01000083.1 GCA_001508595.1 Anaerolineaceae bacterium 46_22
CCAGAAGAAGGGTCACCCAGAAATTTAACCGGGGGCAGTTTTTTTGTGTCAAAATAAACTTTGGCGGTATTTTCAATGGTTAACTTGACGTCCGGCCAGTCCGCGTAAATTTCATCCCCATTTTCATTCCAACCGCTGATCATGTACCGCAACTCCGTTCCAGCTTGCTGCGGAGGAAGGCTTGCTTCCCAACTCCATCGGTATCCCCAATTGAGCGTGTCCCAAATCATGCCCACTTTCACAAAATTTACGACGTATCCCTTTTCTGCTTTACCTCGAGAACCAACCGGGTTCTGCCCATCCAATGTGTAATAGCAGGCGATTTGATCAATCATTACATCCGGCCCTGACTGGACAATGAGTTTTATGGGTTCATTCGGTTTAGGGTCTTGAGGAATCGAAGCATAAGCATGCTGCAAACCTCTCTGTGTCGTGCGTTGATAGAGCAGCTTCAAGAGATCCGTTGATAAAGTACCAAAGATAAAGTCTTCCATAATTAATAAATCTATCCTTATTATGTTTGCTGGATTAAATAAAAAACCTCTACTGACTCTCATGCAAATGAATTTGAAAGTCAGTAGAGGTATCGCTTACAAAATTAACCTTTCACCGCGCCAGCCGTCAAACCGCCAACAATCTGATCCTGCAAAACAAGATAAATGATCATAATTGGCAGCGCGGCTATCAAAGCACCAGCCGAAAATACACCCCAGTTTTGGGTATATTGACCTGAAGTATAAATCTGCAATCCAACCATAACAGTCTGAAGTTCACGCTTCGTTAACAATGTTCGTGCAATGATGAATTCGCCATAGGTGCCAATGAAGCTCAAAATCCCAATCACAACCAAAATTGGTCTTAATAATGGGAGGATCAGCTTGGAAAAAACCTGCCAATCATTTGCACCATCAACATGGGCAGATTCATCGATGTCTCGGGGAATCGTATCCATATACCCCTTCATCAACCAGATGTTCATACCCATTGCCCCGCCCAAATAGACAAGGATCAAGCCGGCATGTGTGTTGAGACCAAGCGCAGCAAACACATCACCAATTTGTTTGCTGATTGAGAATAACGCAACAATCGCTAATAAATTTGGGAAGCTTTGCACAAGCAAGATCGTCTTCAATAACTCCTGTCGACCTTTGAAACGGAAACGGGAAAAGGCAAAAGCCGCCATCGTTGTTAGAGTCAAAGTTAACACTGTCGTAATCACAGATATTTTAATCGAGTTCCATAACCATGTAAAAAATGGGAAGATAGGGTTATTGATTAGCTCTCGAAAATTCTGAATTCCAGCATTATCAGGGATCAATTTTTGTGTCGCAAGGTTATTGACCGGGTCGATTGAGGCAGATATGATCCAAATCACAGGAAAAATACTGAAAATGATAAGAACAACCGCCAAAATCCATCGGAGAATTAATCCAAGACGGCGTTGTTGAGTAATTGTTCTTGTTTTCTTTTCTTTTACTTGATCAGACATTTTCTCCAACCTCCTCCCACATGTTGGTGAACCTGAATTGAATCAAAGACATGGCGGCGATCAGGATAAACAGTACAACAGAAATCGCTGACGCATAACCATATTGAACACCGCGACCACTTGCAAAGGCTAAATTGTAGACATAGCTGATGATGATATCCGTGTAGCCTGCCGTCGTTGTTGCAGTTGGTATTGGCGGTCCACCATTGATGAAGACGTAAATAAGGTTAAAGTTGTTAAAGTTGAAAATAAAAGAAGCAATCATCAACGGGCCAACAGAAACCAAAAGCAATGGCAGCGTGATCCGCCAGAAACGTTGAAAACCAGTCGCACCGTCTACCTCTGCAGCTTCATAGATGTCACTTGGGATCGACTGCAACGCGCCGCTTGTCACCAGCATCCAGTATGGATATCCCAGCCAGGTGTTCACCGTCAAAATAGCAATTCTTGCTAGGGTGGGTACGTTGAACCAATCTGGTGATATACCAAAAACGCTTTCTAACATTCGATTGACAATCCCCAGATTTGGATTTAACATACCTCGCCAAATTAAGATCGTGATCAAACTGGGGATGGTGTATGGGATGATCAAAAACGACCGTAATAACTTCTTTCCTTTAAAGTTAGGGTCTCCGTAAATGACTGAAATTAATAATCCCAACGAAAAAGTCAGCAATAGGCTCATTGAAGCAAAAATGAAGTTCCATGTGACAATCGTAACCAGGGGTCCTCGCAGACCAGGGCTGGTAGCAAATTCTACAAAATTATCAATGCCAATGACGGTGTTATAACCGGGAATGAGCTGCGTTCCATCCCTTGCTGTCCAGGTGCCTTCCCGGTCATAGTAAATTTTTCCGGTTTGTTGGTTTGTAAAGGTGTTATCCTCTGGATTGTATTCATACAGTGGAAGAAGTTCTGCCGCCTCAGAAGGCGACCTGACCTGAATTGTTTTTTCAGGATCACCAAATTTGATTTTTGTGAGGTTTTGATCCGTTGCAGCGAGGATCCTGTTCAAACGGGTATAGCCTTCAATCGTAACAGGCGCCCCATCATCATCAATCTCACCAATACCATTTTCACCCTGCACAACATCAAAAATGCGTTCATCCCCTTCAGATTCAACCGGTCTGGCAATAAAAGTGTTTCCTTCATTGTCCTTCACCCACAAAAGGTAATCATTATCATTTGATCGGTAGGCAACCCATTCGTAGGCTTTGCCCGTTTCAGGCAAATAAGTCTGGTTGGTTATCTGTTCAATCGCCTGTGTTTGCGATATTAAGTGCCCATCACCGTAATTCGTGAAGGCGTTATAAATTGTAAACAGAATTGGAAAAATTGAAAAAAGCAACCAGGCAGACAGGCCAACAGCCATCCAGCGTAAGTGACTTAACTTTGGAATTAAGAACGCTGCTGAAATTAGGAGGATGATGATGATAAAAACAACGGTGAGGGGAATATAGCCCATGCTGGCTAATTGGTAGGTGATGTATCCAAGCAAAACATCCACTGCTATGATAATGAAGGTGGTTATGAAGGAAGAAAGGCTTGAAATTGACTTCTTTGCCACAGTTCCTATGGAACCATTCTTATTTTCCATACCCTGTGTCTCCTTTCAATGATTACAAAAGGAGACCAGGCAAACCTGGTCTCCTTTGATTTTAGTTTTTCACACTAATCCTGGATAATCTCAAGCAAGTGAGTTTCCGGATCATAGATGAATTGAACTTCACCCTCTTCCTCAACAGTGAAGGTGATATTATCGCCGCCAGCAACGCCATCAACACCATAGTTGGTATCCCAGCCGCCGTCGTGGGCAACTTTGATTTCGTAATCGCCTGCAGGAATGGTAAAGGTTGCATAGTACAGACCGTCATCGCCCAATTCCATTGCGGTATCGGCGCACGCAGGATCCCATTCACAGTCAGAAACTGTCGACTGCCATGAACCAGGCAGGTTGATCATACCTGTCGTATCGGAGGAAATCGCTGCAACAATCGCTTCTTGTGCAAATGTATAAGCTTCTTCAGGGGTCTTCTCGCCATTCAAAATGAAGGTGAGTGCATTACCCCAGTCGCCCCAGACTTTGCCCATTTCAGGAATAGCGGGCATTGGCTGGGCATTGGCACCAGCTTCAGCAATTGCCTGCAAGTCAGGATCATCCATGGCTTCCAGTGCAGGAACATAGGCTGGAACACGGGGGTCAACTTCATAGAATTTCAGCATTGTCTCCTGTGTAGCGACATATTCGGTTAAGAATGCTTGCGCTAAAAGGATATTCTCACTGAAAGCGTTGATCATGAAGCCCTGAACGCCCATGAAGGGTTGGCCGCCATCGGGGAATGCTGCAACAGCAAAGGGTGTGCCGGCTTCACGCAGGTTGTTAAGCTCCCATGGACCGTTCATGAAGAAGGCGACATCGCCATTCAGGAACATGGACTTGGCTGTCGTGTTATCGGTATTATCAGAAAGAATCCCGTCTTCAACCCACTGGAGTGCCATCTCACCGAACTGGATCATACCTTCGCTGCCGACACCAACATCGGTCGGATCGTAGTCACCGTTCTCATCGGTGCCGAAGATGTAACCGCCCTGAGAGGTCATCCAGGGATAGGCATCATAGGATGTGCCAGCCAGAACAATACCGTATTGCACGGTACCGTCTGCAATCAACTGTTCACTGATCGAATAGACTTCATCCCATGTTGTTGGTGGCTCTTCAACATAGTCTGTGTTGTAGAAAAAGCCCAGGTTTTCTGTTGCGTAGGGCATGCCGTAAAGTTCACCCTCATAAGTAAAAGCGTTCAGAGCTTCCTCAACAAATTCATCGGCTTTTGGCCCCAGGTCAATCGGGGCAACCAGACCGCTGGCAACCAGCGCTGCTGCCTGGTCATGTGCCAGGATGATGATGTCAGGACCTTCGCCTGCGGGTGCAGCAACAGAGAACTGGTCTCGAATACCTGAAATGTTTTCAACAACAAGTTCCACGCCGTATTCTGCCAGGAAATCAGTTGCCAGTTCACTTAAGACTGGTGCACGCTGCTCATCTGCCCAAATTCGGATGGATGCTGAAGGCTCAACAACTTCTTCTGTTGGCTCAGTCTCTTCCGCAGGCGGTTCTGTCTCCTCCGCTGGGGGCTCAGTCTCTTCGGCTGGCGGTTCAGTTGGTTCGGGAGTCGCTTCAGGCGCACAAGCCCCGAGAACAAAACTGGCGATTAGTATCACCGCTAATAAAATAAACCTTTTCTTCATTTTTTACTCCTTTGATGTGTAATTAAGATATTTTTTTACGTGATGTTGAATCTCAGCTGATGTTCAGCCATAGACAGCGCGCGACAGTTCTTTTTCGATGCTGCTGCTAATTTTTCTAAATACTTCCAGCTGATCTTCGTTCAGTTTTGATAACATTTCTGTAACGTATTCCTGGTATTCTAAATTCACCTCCTTATACACTTGTTCACCTAGTTTTGAAAGATAAAGCTGGAAACTCCTTCTATCTTCTGGATTTTCCAATCGGTAAATCAAGTCATCATTTAACATCCCCTTGATAATTCTGGTTGTATTTCCTTTTGTGCACAACAACAATTCACTAAGGTCAATGTAATTTATTCCTGGATAGTCGTTCAGATGTTTTAATACAAAAAATCGAGTTGCCGTCAAACCAAACCTGGAAAATAGAGATTTTTCTCCATTATCGAGGTGCAGACTGATGGATTTCATTGACTGATAAACTGATTGATAATTGTCCGGTGACGACATTACCATTTCCCAGATATAGTTGATGTGTAAACCCAATTATAATACTTTTTTTGATTTGTCAATATACATTTTAAGAGAGTGTTGAAAAAAGGGTGTGCTCTGTTTGAAAGTGGGGCGTCTTGTGTCATTTTTATGCTTTTTTGAGGGTTCAATCCCATAAAACGCGTAAAATCCGATATATTTGTGGGGAATCAGATTAGTTATTTCCCAGAAATTAGAGTTTTTTCACTAGAGTCATTTTAAACAATTTTAATTAATATACGGTTTATTATCA
>LGHA01000084.1 GCA_001508595.1 Anaerolineaceae bacterium 46_22
GCGATATTTGCCAGTTCCTCTGTAAATTCTGGCAATCGCCAGTCTGGGTGTGCGTCGCCTAATTGGCGCAGTAATGAGGAAAGCTTGTGTGCCAGGGCTAACTCAGATGGATCCAGGAACAGGTCTTGTGAAATTGTCAGGATCAACTGGTCAATGGGTAAAAAGACGGCGTTTTGCCAGCGTCTGACCACTTCTCGGAAGGCTTCTAGTTCTCCAATGATTTGTGGATCACTGCCCTCTTGTCTCATGGATTCTAACCAATCCCCGGTGATCCCCGGCCACAAATAATCTTCCACGTGGTCAATCCCTCTAATCAGGCTGATATTTCCTTTGTAAAAAGCCCAGTTTTCCTCATCTGATCGTTCAGCGCGCCGCCAAACTTTATAAGCCAGTGACAGCTTCTGGCTGGATTCGGGATCACTCAGGTAGTGCAGGATATTAGCGATTGCGCCTGTTGACAGTCGCGTTGCACTTGTTGATTGCAGCAAGCTGTCCACCGTAGGAATCTTCCGTTTTTCGAGCTCATCCACGAACTTAAAGCCGCGGTTATTCCTTGGTGCAAGAATGGCGATGGTTTTATCGGGATGATCCTGCAAAAATGCTTCAATGGCGTCTGCTACAAAACGGATTTCCTGCTCCGGGCTGAGCGCTTTTTCGACCAATTTAATGCAGGATGGGCAGTCCCCAGGGTTGGGCTGTGGGTCTCCCGGCGGGGTGGGCTTGATAAAAGGTGGGTTCAGGGCAATTCTTGCTTCGGGATTGGGATGTTCGTTCTGTGTCCAATCAATCAGATGGTTTGCTAAATTGATCATGCTCAATGTTGAGCGGCCGCTTTCTGGCAGGGAGCGTTCTTCAACATCCTCTCTTTTGAGGAAGTCGAGCAGGTACTGCGGGCTGGCTGTGGTAAAGGTCTCATAAATTGCCTGGTTGGGGTCGCCAACACGCACCCAGTTGCCGTTTTCACCCGCCAGGAGCGAAAGTATCTCCTGCTGCAGCAAGCTTGAATCCTGAGCTTCGTCTTCTAAAATATAAGGCCATCGCTGCTGCAGAATATCAACAAGGGAAGGGTCGGACTTGAGGCAGCGCAAGGCAAGGCGGATCAGGTCATCAAAGTCAACGCTGCCGCGGTAGTTGAGGGCATCCTGGTAATCGCTGTAGATTTCTATGCCCATTTCAACAAGGGGAAGGGAAACCTGGCTTTGATTGAGCTTTTCACGCAGAGCTTTGGGCGTGAGCTGCCGATCCTTTGAAAGACGAATGAAGGCGCTTGCGATTGATTCGACTAAATAAGGCAGGTTGTTTTTATTTTCATACAGCCGATCTCTTTGATAGTCTTCATACTGCAGATAGGGTTCGAAAAAGTCCAGATGAGCGTTCAACCAGTCCCTGGCGATGCTCTGCTTGATTCGATTTGCTTCGACCTCATCGATGATTTGATAGCCTGTACCCAATCCTGCCAGGTCGGGTCTTTCACGAACAATGTCGTTGGCGAGACCGTGAAGGGTGCGGATGCGGTATCCAAAGCCTGGCAGCAGGTCTTCAGCCAGTAATTGGTGCGAAATCCGAATGGAAAAATTATCAACAGCAGCATTAACCAGTGTCACGATCAGAATTTCCTGGTTGATATCAATTGCGCCCTCTCGGATCAATTTTGCAGCGAGGTAGGAGAGGGTCCAGGTTTTTCCGGAGCCAGGGACAGCACTGATGCCCATTTTTCCGGAATGGTATTTGAGGATTTTTTTCTGCCCGGGTCTGAGGATGGTGACTTCTGGTATCATGAGGTCTCCCGCCTGGCGTGCTGTAAAATGTTCTGGATGATGCGGATCAACAAACCTCGGTTTTCATAGCCGCGCACATCCAGGTCGCTCATGCCGAGGTAGACTGTTTTACGGCACCGGTTGAGCAGTCCAATGGATAAACGTTGAAGGCTTTGGTAAGAAGCAGTAAGTTCATCTTCAGCATCCCACAGCTCACCATGTTCCCAGGACCTGCTGAGGACATAGGGGTGAGTCAGGGGTTGATCCAAACGCTGGTACCAGCTTGGGCTGCCAATATCCAGCCAAAATTGAACATCGACGGGGCGGTTGCTGATCAAAAAAGTATAAGCTGGTGAGAGCAAAACGGCATTCTCATCCCCTGTTTCCCAGCTCTGGACATATTGCGCGGCGATAACCCCTTCGTTGACCATCAGGATGTATTCTTTTCCAATTGAAATTTCATCTGAAATCAGCTGTTTGCCGAATGCCCAACGGAATTTTTGGATGGACTCAATCAGCATCGCAGCGGTATTGCCGCTGTCTAATTTATCATGAAAGCTGAAACCGGGTTGGCTGAGAACTTCGCCAAATAGCTTGTTGAGAAAGAAATCAAGGGGAAGTTCTTCCTGTGCATTGATGTTTTCCAGCCAATTTCGCAGGCGGTCATAGCGTTCTCCCACCCTGAAGGTGACCCGCTCCCGCACATGGGGAGGGACTGTTTCAAAGGGATGTAATGGAAAATCAGACCCCAATTTTTTATAGGCATAGGCTGTCAGAAGCTGTGCACGCACCAGGTCCAGACCATCGATTGCCTGTACGAGTGCATAGGCGAGATTGATGCGTTCCGGGAGCATCTCCCAGGAATGGAAGGCGATCCGTGCCAGAGTTAACATGGTTTGGGTTGCAGGTTCATCCCTTAGTGATCGCGATGGGCGGTGTGACTGGTTAGGAATGCCTAGTTCGTCCAGCCGGTTGGTGAGGGTGAAACGGAGCACATCGGGCATGAAGGGCGCCAGGACAACGATTTCACCGGGGGACACACCGTCATTTATGAGATCAGCAATCTGGTCGGCGACCCAGGCAACCATCCCGGGAAAATATTTGGGACTCTCTTCAGGGGAAATAATCGCCTGTCTCACAGCTTCAAACGAAGGTTCTGGATTAGGCTGGGGGTTGCCTTTTAATCGGGCGATGGCGTTATTGATCCCGAGGGAGACCTGCCTGATACCATCTCCCGAGACAAGGTTTTCCTCGAAATCGATGATTTTATCACAGGAATCTTTGAGGGATTGAGCACTTTCAACATCCGCTCCAAGGAAGGATCGATAGCCTGCCTCCTGATCAAAGATGATCAGGGCTGATTCGAAATCTGGCAGCCATTCTCTTAAGATGTCATGGGTGACGGGGGTATCTTCCTCTATGTTATCAACGATCAGGTGTCGATAAGATTGTGAAAGATAAGATCGGCACATCGGGGACGTCCACAGGTACTTCAAAAAGACCTCTACCTGGAGGGAAAAGTCGAGTAAATTGTTCTCTAGGCAAAATGCCCTGAATTGATCCGCACAAAATTGGACATCATCATAAATGTGCAGCTGCTCAATATCGCCCACCCATGCAGACTTTAAACGTCCTCCGATTTCCTCGTAGGGGAAACCGACCACAGCCGCTTTATTCAGGTTGTCCAGGATCTGGGCATAGATGCGGTTTCGATTAATTGTCAGGCTGTCAAATAAGCCCTTTTCTTCGATCAAGGGTCGTACCAGGTGTGCCATGTAATATTGAGCGGTCTCAAGGGTCAGGAAGTTGGGTGCTTTCTTGGGGGCACCAAAGCCGGCATCAATGCCTACAAGTGGCCAGAATAAGTCCACCATGCGACGTGATAAACCACCTAATGTGAGGGAATTGACAAGTCCGTGGGCTTGCACCTCTTCTTGATACAGGATGTTTTGATACGGCAAGGATAATGTCCGCTGCGGAGTGAATATCAATATCTGATGAGGGGGAATATCCGCCTGGATTAATTTCCTAAGCCAATGGACCCCTGCTGTTGTCTTCCCGGAACCTGCTGGGCCTTGTAAGAAAACCTTTGATTTTATATCCTGTTTTAAGAGCTTTTCCTGGTCCGTTGTTAAGAGCATGGTTGAATTATAGCCGAAAAGATTGAATTTCGAAGAAGGCTTCTCGGGTATAATATCCAAACGTGATTATCTGACAGAAATTGAAAGGAAATGAATGAATGACAAGTGACCTGGCACCTTTTTTCTCACCAAAAGGGGTAGCAATCATTGGCGCTTCCACCAATCCCCGCAAGTTAAGTCATGGCATTTTGAAAAATTTGAACTTATACGGGTTTGAAGGCGGGATTTATCCTGTTAACCCTGGTGCAGATCAGATTCTGGGATTAAAAAGCTATCCCGATGTCGCACTTGTTCCTGATCCGGTTGACCTGGCAGTGGTTGTTTTACCGGCACCAATGACACCCAAAGTTTTGCGTGATTGTGGTGATCGGGGGATCAAAGCCGTGATCATCATATCAGGCGGCTTCCGTGAGATTGGCGAAAATGGGCTGCAATTGGAGCAGGAATGTAGCCAGATCGCAGTTGGATACGGTATGCGATTGATCGGTCCCAACTGCGTCGGTACGATGGATTTGCACACGGGCTTGAACACAACCTTCATTGAAGGTGTTCCCGATAAAGGTGCGATAGGTTTTGTGTCACAGTCCGGGGCGGTTTGCGGCGGTGTGGTGGATTACATTGCTAATAAACACATCGGTTTTTCTCATTTTGCCAGCTTGGGAAATGAATTGGATGTTGATGAAACGGATATGATCGCTTATTTTGGCGAGCATCCCAAGGTGAAGGTGATTGCTGCTTATGTTGAAGGTATCCAAAACGGGCAAAAGTTTTTGGAAGTTGCCAGCCAGGTTTCAAAAGAAAAGCCGATTGTCCTGCTAAAAGCTGGCAGGTCTGATGCTGGCGCCCGTGCAGTCTCCTCGCATACCGGGTCTCTGGCGGGTGCCTACACAGCCTACCAGGCTGCCTTTAAGCAAGCTGGTGTGATTGAGGTACCGGATTTAGCTTCGTTGTTCGATGTTGCCTGGGCTTTGAGCTGTCAGTCACTGCCTGAGGGAAATCGCGTGGCAATTTTTACCAATGCTGGTGGCCCGGCTGCTCTGGCTTCAGATTCGCTGGCTGCGAATGGTTTTACCCTGGCAAATATTGGCGAGGAGAATCAGAAAAAGCTGGCTGAAAAACTCAATCCGAGCGCACAGGTTTCGAATCCAGTGGATATGCTGGGCGGTGCAGAGCCTGAGGAATTCTCACATTGTCTATCGACGCTGCTGGATGACCCCGGAGTGGACGCTTTTTTACCGATTTTGGTTCCGCAAGCCCTGGTTGATCCCGGGGATGTTGCCCGGTCAATTGTTGAAAATGCAAACAAGACACAGAAAACTGTGCTTGCTTGCATGGTCGGTGAAAAAAGCCTGGATGAAGCACGCAGGGTGCTGCATCAAAATAGGGTGCCCATGACGATATTTCCCGAAGTTCCAGGGCAGGTCTTGGGCGCTATGGCTAAGTATAAAAGCTGGAGAGACAAAGAGAAATCAGAGAGATTTTCTTTCTCTGACATCATACATGCGGATGTTGCTGAGGTTTTGTCCAGGACAAATAAGTTGACC
>LGHA01000085.1 GCA_001508595.1 Anaerolineaceae bacterium 46_22
TCTATTTTTCAGCGACTTCATTCGCGCACTTTCGAACTTTTTCGGGGTTCAAACATGGGTATTTGGTTGTTAAAGTTCAGGTTTTTTCAGTAGAGTCATTAAATGGTTTAAGAGGCATAGGATGAATATAACGACTGATTTAAATTACATAAGAAAAATGGGAACAAAACGGGAAAATGAAAACTGGCAATTCAGGACATTTCTAAAGAAACTGGATATGCCATCGAGAGATATTGATGCCATTGTTCACAGAATAAATGAAGAAGTCACCTCAAAAATCGATTGTACGGAATGTGCTAACTGCTGCAAAGAAATTTATATGTCAATGGACCAGGCTGAGATTGTTGATTTTGCTGATGGACTGAACATATCAGCGGAACAATTAATAACACAGTATTTAGTAAAAAACAAAGAAGAACCATCGAAAATGAAAATCGCTGAACTTCCCTGCCCATTTCTTAAAAACAATAAGTGTACCAATTACAACCATCGTCCAAAAGATTGCCGATCTTATCCTCATTTGCATAAAAAAGATTTCATCTTCAGGCTGTTTGGGGTAATCAGTAATTACGGACGATGTCCGATTGTCTTCAATGTTTATGAACAGCTAAAAAAAGAATTGTGGCAATAAGGATAGCAATAAACAAAAAGATGGTGGATAGCGAACGCACCATCTTTTTGTTTTTATAATCAAAGAAAATCTTTATTAACTTCGTAATTTCGCATCCAATTCCTGATCCAGCAGATGAATAATTTTGTTTCGGAGTTTTGAGACTTCCTTATCGGTCAAAGTATGATCCGGTGCGATATAGGTCAGGTTGAATGCAAGGCTCTTCTTGCCCTCACCCAGCTGCTTGCCACGGTAGATGTCAAACAACTGAACCTTCGCCAGGTAGTCGCCGCCGCCTTTGCGCATGACCGCTTCCACTTCAGCAGCGGTCACGCTCTCGTTAACCACTACTGCCAGGTCTTCCAGCACAGGCGGGTAAGTAGGCACTGCTTCTACATCAAACAGGATGCTTCCTGCTTCCAACAGGGGTTTCAATTCGATTTCTGCTGCATACACCGGTGCTTCTTCCATCTCATAATTCGCCTTAACCAATGGATGCACCTCACCCATCACGCCAATTTCCCGATCGCCAATGAGGATTTTGGCTGTTTTTCCCGGGTGAAAACTTGGATGCTCACTGGCTTGAAAATTGACATCATCAATATGCAAGCCCTGCATCATCCCCTCAACGACGCCCTTAAGATCATAGAAGTCCATATTTTCAGGCTCGCCGCCCTGCCAGGACGGCATCTCCCGCAAGCCAGTCATACCGATTGAGAGCATCATCTTCTCTTCGGGCAGCTGCTGCCCTTCAATTGGATGGAAAACCGGCCCTATCTCAAATAAAGCCAGCCTTTGGCTCAAACTGCTGTTGTACTCCAAAATTTCAAGCATGGACGACAGGATGCTGCGCCGCATAACGCGTCTTTCAACCGTGATCGGGTTCTGGATTTCCACATATTGCTGATCTGGCACCTCAAAATCAGGCGGGAAACGTCGGGCTTCACGCTCCGGGGATGTCATTCGATAAGCAATCAATTCTTGAAGCCCAAGGTTAACCAGCAGGTCTTTCAAATTTTCTTCCATTCCCAAAGACGGATCTACTTGCTGCAGTGGTAAGGGTTGATCCAGGCGATTCGATGGGATCTTATCAAACCCGTAAATTCGGCTGATCTCTTCCAGCAAATCCGCCCAACCAATAATGCCAGTGTGGATATCCAGGCGGTGCGGCGGTGTCTTTGCGGTGATGATATCACCATTAATCTCACATTCAAATTCTAAAGCATTTAAAATGTCAGCGATTTCCTGTGCGCTGATGGCCGTGCCCAGGCTGTTGTTCACCCATGTGGCAGAGAGTTCAACCACCGGGTCTTCCTTGGGCGCTGGATAATTATCGATTAAACCCTTTGCAACCTGGCCGCCTCCCCATTCATGCATGCGTTTCAAGCATAAGCCTACACCTAATTCCGCCAGGGCAGGATGAACACCCCTGCTGAAGCGGTAGGCTGCCTCGGAATTAATTTTGAGTTTTGATACCGTCTTGCGGATATTGATGAAATTCCATGAAGCACCCTCGAGCAATACCGATTTTGTATTTCTGTTGACTTCGCTTTCCTCGCCGCCCATGATACCTGCCAGTGACAGGGGACCAGCCGTATCGGTGACCAATTCCATTTCACGATCAAGGGCATGTTCAACGCCATCCAGCGTGGTCAGTTTTTCGCCATCCTCAGCCGTACGTGTAATTATGGTCGGGGTTTCACCATTTGCCCTTTCAAGCAGGATATCATAATCAAAAGCGTGTAAGGGCTCGCCCAATTCCAGCATGACGTAATTAGTAGCATCCACAATGCAGTTGATCGGCCGCATGCCAGCCAAATTTAAGCGCCTTCGCACCCAGTATGGGCTGGGTTGGATTTGAATCCCATCTATTAAGCCAAGAACAAACCTTAGGTTCAGTTCTGGGTCGTTAATTTCAATTGCTGCTTTTCCCTCAATGGATGGACCTGTCATCTCAAATATGGAGTTGGGGTGTTTCAGTTCTTTGCCCGTCGCTGCAGCAATCTCGCGTGCCATGCCCAACACACTCGCATCCCGCACCATATTCGGGAGAGTGTCAACGTCAAAGACGGCATCACCCATATAGTCCACCAGGGGCATCCCGGTTGGGGCGTCCTCATCCAGGATGATCACCCCTTCGTGAGCGTCAGAGATCCCCAATTCCTTTTCAGAGCAGATCATGGAGAAAGATTCCACACCGCGAATCTTCATTCGCTTCAGGGTGGTCAATTTACGTCCGGGTTGATGTCCATCATAAAGGGTGGACCCCTCACGGGCATATGCCACCTTCAAAGGTTTCTCAAGCGCGCCTTTGCCCTTGTAGTCGTACAGGTTGGGTGCACCCGTCAAGACGATGATTTCCTCTTCGCCATCGTTTAAACGGCACAGCACCAATCGGTCTGCATTGGGGTGCGGCATAACCTCATCCACCTGGGCAACAATGAACTTATCCTTCGGCCAGGAGAAGCCGGTATATTTGAATTCATGCTTATCGCCCGAAGGCATCGGCAGACCGACCAGCCGAATTTCCTCAACCTCCAATCCGACCATCGTCATCACCTTCGCTAAGGCTTCAAGATCCAAATCGTCAATATCTACATAATCTTTTAACCAAGTTATGGGTAGTTTCATGGGTTAGTCCTCGAATTTCTATTTTCTAATAATTTCTTATTGTTAGTGAATAGTGAATAGTGAGTAGTGAATGGTGAATAGTACATAGATAGAATAAACCCACCAAAACTAGTTATCATAAATTTTCCAAATCATTACTAAGATACTCTTGCTGAAGTTCAGAAATGGCATTGGCTCCTGGTTCATTCATGCCTTGTTTAGTCTTTTTAAGATATTTAATATAGCCATGTATTAGCCTTAGCACATCTTCCAAACTTTTATCAATTTGAGTTTTGTTTTGATAAGAAATGTAGCTCTGATCTGAAACAACTTCAATGTGACTCGAAAGCTCCATCAAAGATCCACGAGCCAGATAGCAGAAGCGAATTGTCTCCTGATAATAATATCGTCCAAAGCCCTCAGCAATGTTAGCAGGAACACTAACTGCTGCCCTTCTTATCTGTGAGGACAGATTATATTTTTCTTCGATGGGCAAGCCAGGAAGAACAATTTTATAAACTAACTTTACGAGTTCCTGAGCTTTTTGATAGACTTGTAAGCGATTCAATCCTTCCATACTAATCATCCACCTCAACTATTCTCTACTCACTATTCTCTACTCACTATTCCCTGCTTACTAAAACTGTCTCAAAAACCGAATATCGTTATTCCTGAAATAGCGGATGTCATCAATGCGGTAGCGCATGAGCGTACTGCGGTCGATGCCCATGCCAGCTGCGAATCCTGAGAATTTCTCGGGGTCATAGCCGCCGTATTCCAGCACCACCGGGTGTACCATGCCGCAGCCTAAAATCTCGAGCCAACCGGTCTCCTTACACACCGGGCAGCCTTCACCGCCGCATACAAAACAACCCACATCCATTTCAGCACTGGGCTCAGTGAAGGGGAAGTGCGAAGGTCGTAAGCGCGTCCTGGCATCCTCACCAAATAAGCGCCGAGCAAAATCCTCAAGGGTCCCTTTCAACTCCGCAAAAGTGACATTTTCGCCGATTACCAGCACCTCAACCTGGGCGAACTCGATCTCACTGCGGGCAGAAAGCTGTTCATAACGCATGGTCGCACCCGGCAAGATTGCCCTGATTGGCTCAGGGGCACGGTCGCGCATTACCCGAATTTGCCCTGGTGACGTATGGGTTCGCAGTAAGACACCTTCGGTTTTTGTGTAGAAGGTATCCCACATATCCCGGGCAGGGTGATAGGGCGGCATATTCAGGTAAGTGAAGTTGTAATCATCGGTCTCCACCTCAGGTGAGGGATAAACCTGGAAACCCATATCGCCGAATATGCGCGTGATGCGCCGCAGCACCTGTGTCAGCGGATGCAAGCGCCCATGGGCGATCGGGCGACCTGGCAAAGTCACATCCTGTTGTTCCGTCTCAAGCGCCTTCTTTAATGCCTGTGCTTCCAACAGCTGCCGTTTTTCTTCAAATGCAGTTTCCAAAGCCTGCCTGACTTCGTTGGCAGCCTTCCCCATCACCGGGCGCAAATCCTTATCCAGCGAGCCCATACTGCTGAACACCCCCATCACCGGTGAACTCCGTCCCAAATGGGAAACTCGCCAGGCTTCCAGAGATTCCTGATTGGCAACATCTTCCAATACAGCTAATGCATCCGCTTTAATTTTTTCTAAATTTTGTAATGCTTCTTCTTTTTCTGCCATACAATCATCCTCCAAAATATGACTAATTCCAATCGGTGCTTTTCATTAAACAAAACACCCGTCCTGAATAAAAGGACGGGGTGACCGCGGTACCACCTTTATTGACCATGCAGCCAGGCTGCAGGATCCACTCACTGCCAACAGCATTATCGCGATTGGCGGCCCAAATAACGCAGGGTTGCGGCTCAAACTACCAGATGATACGCATCCTTCACCTGAGCGGCTCAGAAGGGAACTTCAGTTGGGTTCAGCAGGGTGAGGGTCTCAGTCTTGCCCACACCGCCCTGTCAGCCTCCGCCGACTTACTTTCCTTCGTCACAGCCGATAACATATATCTTCGCTTATATTATCGCTAAAATGACGATCTGTGTCAAGCAAATCAATGTCGCTTCCATATGACTTTAATTCTCTTTTATTCCTTAAAAACACAATCATTATTGACACATGCTATGATTTGAAATATACTATACTCCAGTATAGCATACTTGGAGGTATTTACTTTTTATGCCAATTTATGAGTATCACTGCAGCAATTGC